>CAZMTM010000001.1:0-20731 GCA_964569175.1 uncultured Gammaproteobacteria bacterium
GATATTTTTCTAGATAAGGAAGTTCAACTGGCAGCTCTTTTTCTGGCACCGGCACTACGCCGCATTTAGGACAATGGATTAAAGGAATCGGTTCACCCCAGTAATGCTGGCGGGAGAAAACCCAATCCCGCAACTTATAATTAACTGTTTTTCCTCCCAATTTTTTCTTACTCAACCAATTAGTAATCTTTTCTCGCGCCTGAGCAGAAGTTAAATTAGAAAACTTACCAGAATTAACCAAATTCCCATCGCTCTCGAAGGCTTTTAAAAGTTCTCCTCCGGGCCCTTCCTCTGTTCCCGGCTTATTCTTTATTGGCTGAATTACTTCGACAATCGGTATATTATATTTCTGGGCAAATTCAAAATCTCGTTGGTCATGGGCCGGCACCACCATTACTGAACCGCCGCCATAAGCAGCAATTACGTAATCACCGACCCAAATTGGAATTTCCTCTCCATTAATGGGATTAATAGCGGCTAATCCTTTTAATTGAACGCCTGTTTTTTCTTTGGCTAAATCAGTTCTTTCTAGATCTGATTTTTTTTCGGCCCGGGCAATATATTTTTCTACTTCTACGCGGTTATCAACTAACGATAAATGATTGGTAATCAGTTGATGCTCTGGCGCCACCACTAAAGCGGTTACCCCATAAATCGTATCAACCCGAGTGGTAAAAACTTTGATTACTTCCTCTTTCTTTAACTGGGCGCCCTTAACTTTAAAATCTAAATCAGTGCCTTCGCTCCGGCCAATCCAATTAATTTGCTGACTCTTTATTCTGTCTAAATAAGCCACTTTTTTTAAACCAGCCAGCAATTTGTCGGCGTATTCAGTAATTTTTAACATCCATTGTTTAATCTGACGTCTTTCGGTCAACGTGCCGCAACGCTCGCACTTACCCTGAATTACCTCCTCATTAGCCAGACCAATTTTACAGCTGGGGCACCAATTAATTGGAATTTTAGCTTGATAGGCCAGCCCTTTTTTAAAAAGCTGTAAAAAAATCCACTGGGTCCATTTATAATACCGGGGGTCGCTGGTATTAATTTCTCTGTCCCAATCAAAAGAAAGACCAAGCGACTTTAATTGCCGCTTGAAAACAGCGATGTTTTGTTCAGTTATTTTGGCCGGATGAATTCCTTTTTTAATAGCATAATTTTCAGTTGGCAGACCAAAAGCGTCCCAGCCAATCGGATAAAGAACATTAGTGCCCTGCATTCTTCTCTTGCGAGCCAATATATCTAAAGCCACATAACTTCTAATGTGACCAACGTGAAGACCGTCTCCCGAAGGATAGGGAAACTCAATCAAAATATACTGCTTGGGCTTTTCTGAAAAATCCTCAGCGCGGGCTAAACCGAGTTGAGACCAGATTTTCTGCCATCTTTGCTCAATTTTAGACTGTTGATAACTTTTCATTGTTTTGTCTTCAATTATACCCTATAATAATAACATTGGTGCTATCTATTGACAAGAGACCAATTTTGTGGTATTATTAGTTCATTATTAAAATCCCTCCTCACAGAGGAGGAAGTGGAATTATATGAAAGAAATCCTAAGATACCAACGTCTCAGCACTTATTTCAAGGCTGGACAAAAAAATATTATTGAGGGAATCCTTTATTTTTCCCGCTTTTTTCGCAATCAAAAGAAAATTATACTCAAGCCATCTCTTCTTATTTTGGTGGCTGTTTTTTTTGTTATTCTCTCCGGCCTAGAAACAGCTAACTTAGCCAATTCTTTTGGCCAAAGCTTCTTAGCTGAGTTAATCGAAAAGGAAGAAATTATTATTGAGATCGGATTACCAACCATACCAACCGAAAATTCAAAATCCAACTTCCAATTAGCTGGAACGCGCGAGGAAATAGTTGAACCCTTAGAAATCGTTGGGGCTTTAGGCGCTCTGGTGGCTCCGGAAACAGAATTCAATGAAGTTATTGTACAAACCAGAACCGAAATAGAAAATTACATTGTTCAATCAGGTGATACGGTCAGTAGTATCGCGGCCAAATTCGGTCTGACCTGGAGTACCATTCTCTGGGAAAATAATCTTAGTTATTGGTCAATTATAAAACCGGGAGATGAACTAAGGATACTGCCAATCAACGGTATTACTCATAAAGTCAAAACGGGAGAAAATCTCTCCTATATCGCCACCAAATACAAAACTTCTATAGGAGAAATTGCCCTGGCCAATAGTTTAACTGAAGATTCCCTGCTTGAACCAGGCGAAGTTCTGATTCTTCCAGACGGAAGTACGCCCCCAGCGCCCAAGCCGATTTATCAACCCGCTCAACCAGTATTTGTCCAGGAAAATTATTCTGGTTATTGGGATTGGCGGAAGAATACGCAATGTCATAGATTTGTGGCCCAACAATGCACTGACTGGGTTGCTTACAAATGGGCTACTGATCAGGGTCAATGCGTACCCAGTTGGAGCCACGCTAAATATTGGTACGGAAAAGCGCAAGCAAATCCTGAATATAAAGTCGGATCTACTCCGCAGATAGGAGCCATTATGGTCTTAAAGTGTACCAGCTATCTCTGCTACCGCTATGGCCATGTGGCTTATGTGGAGGATTTTGACGGAGAAACCGTGACTATCTCAGAGATGAACGGACCAAAACGTCAGGCATATACAGAACGAACCCTGAATAATAAAACTAATGTATGGCAAGGGCCCTGGAAGATTGCTGGCTATATCTATCCGGAGTAAAAATAAATATCCATACCCAAAAACCCTTCAAATAGCTCGTTCGAGCTATTTTTTATTAAAACAAAAAGTCGGGGAGTCAAACCCCAACCATCGTTTCTACATTTCTAATTACTATCTATTAAGCTTCGGTTCTCAAAAGAACCATTATTTACCTCCTTATTTTTACAACTTTTTTTTACTTCTTTATTTTAAACTTATTAAAAGAAAAAGCCACTATCTCCACTCCGTGACTGGTGCCGATTCTATTAGCCCCGGCCTTTATCAGGGTCCGTGCCTGCTGATAATTATGAATTCCCCCAGAAGCTTTTATACCAAATTTTTGACCGACTATTCTTCGCATTAATTTTATATCGCTTACTTTATTCCCGATTGGTCCGTAACCAGTATTGGTTTTCACAAAATCTGCTTTAGCTTTTTTTATTATTCGACAAACTTTTTCTATTTCTTTTTTGTCCAAATAGCCAATCTCAATAATTACCTTAACCGGCCTTTTTTTAGCTGCCCGAACCACTGACTTAATCTCTCGGGTCACATATTGATAATCCTTATCTTTCAAAACACCAATATTGACAACCATATCAATTTCATCCGCCCCATTTTTAACAGCTTCTCCGGTCTCGGCTACCTTATTTTGTCTGGTCGTGGTTCCGTGAGGAAAACCAATTACTGAACATACTTTAACTTCACTGCCAGCTAAAAATTTTTTTGCCATTTTAACCCGCCCAGAAGCCACACAAACAGAAAAAAAGCCATATTTTTTGGCTTCTCGACAAAGTTTTTCGATATCCTTTTTAGTAGCCGTTGGCCCAACATCTGTATAGTCAATCAATTTGGCAATATTGAAATTTTTGGTTTTCATTTTAAAAATCTAAGTTTAAAATCAAATCAATCTATCCTTGCCAACAATTATTTTTAGGGTCTCGGGAGCTATCTCAACTGTGGCCGGAGTTTTAATTATTTTTGTCTGGTCTACTCTAATTGATACTTCCTCGCCAGCTTTTTTTGATTTAATTTTTAACTTTTTAACAAAAAATAAACTATCCCGTTTTTCTTGACTCCTAAAAAACCAGAGTTTCTTGGCCGGCGTCCCCATTAAAACTTCTAAATAGTCATCTTTCGGATTACTGCTCATTCTTTTAAAATCCGGCTCTTCAGACATTTTCTGAAATTGCAGAAGATCTAGATTAATCACTTTGACTGCCTTAACTTTCCGCGGAACAATTTGATATTTTCTGTCGCAGGTCAGAATAGTTCGCTTGGCAGGGAATTCCAATGATGAGAAAAAGTGTTGTCCGTTTATCCGACCAAAACTAACCTGTTCAATCAATCGGGCAGAAACCACATCACAAGCATACTCATTAACCGGCAAACCTAAAATATTAGCCATCAACGAATTAGATTCGGTCGGGATAAATCCAAGAATGGCCTTGGTCCCAGCCATAGGAATAGCGGCCTGACAGAAAGCTTCATCACCACCGATGACCACAATAGTCGGTGATTCCTTTTTGAGAATATCTTTAACGGTTTCCTCCATACTCTTTAAGATAGAAAGCTGTCTTTTTTTACCGGCAATACCCAAATTAGCCAGTCGCACTTCTATTTTATCAACCAGCTTTTCGTATTTTCGGTCAGTCAAAAAAGAATCGTAGATATAAAAATACATAATAATCTAAAAACCGAATAATAAATCTAAACAACAAATCTTAGACGCCAATTCCCAAATAACTAAAACAATTAATTATAAAAATCTTAGTTATTGGTGCTAATTAAAATTTGTTGTCTGAGATTTTTATTTATTCTTCCTCCTCTTCCTCTTCTTTGGCAGCACCAGGCGCCTGGCCTTCACCAACACTACAACGACCGTTAAGAGTAGCCCCTTCATCAATAGAAAGGACCCGACAGGTAATGTCACCAGCTACATTAGCGGTTGAAGCCATTTCAATCTTTTCTTCAACGTCTAAATTACCCTTCACTTCACCGGCGATCGAAGAGTTCTTTGCTTTAATGTCGGCTTTAATTCGTCCACCGGCCTTAAGGTGCAAATCGCTCTTGGTCTCAACTGACCCGGAAACTTCCCCCTTAACAATTACGTTGCCCACCGCGGTAAAAGTACCCTCTACTTTTACTCCGGCGCCAATTATTGTTTCGACATCTCCAGATTTTATTTTTGGATCTTTCTCAAACATAATAATTAGTTATTATTTATTTAGTTAATAGTTATTTGCCTGCCTGCGCAGGCGGGGATATAATAAAATCAATGTACTTTAATTTTAACAGGACAATTTAATTCGTCAATCAATATTTGTAAAATCGTTGAATCGTGGATTGACAAAAAAGTTTTTTTTCCTTAAAATAGGCATATATGGAAACCGAAGAAACAACTCAAAAAACCAGCTGGTTGAAAAAGGATTTAAAAAAAATAATTTTAATCAGTCTAATCCTGATAATAGTTTTAGTTGGATTATCTATTGTTAATGCCCGAACAAATTTTCTGGCCAACCTGGCCGAATTAATCATGGGAAAACTAATTGGGCAATAGATGGTCATTTGCAGATTACGGATGTTAAATTGTAAATTTTAAATTTACAATTTTAATTTTAATTGTTAGCCCTCATAGTTTAATGGATAAAACGAGGGATTCCTAATCCCTAGATGGCCGTCCGACTCGGCCTGGGGGCACCACAAAAATTTAAAATAATAATGCCCAAAATAAAAAAATTATATTATTCCTGGTCCCAACTTATTAAAGATTCGCAAATTTTAGCCAAAAAACTGAAATCTAAGAAGTTTGATTTTGTGGTGGCTATTGCTCGCGGCGGCTTGATGCCGGCCACTCTCATAGCCTATCTCTTAAAAATTAAAAAAGTCGGCACTATCAGTTATCGCCATTACCTCAAAGATGGTGTTCCTGGAAAGTTGGAATTAGTTTTAGTTTCGAGTAATGATATTAAAAATAGCCGGGTGCTCTTGATTGACGACAAGGCTGATACTGGCGAAACATTATTGGCTGCTATTAAATTCCTAAAAAAGAGAAAAAATAAAGTAGTATCAGTCACGCTACATTGGGACCCTCAATCAAAGCTTAAACCAGACTATTTTATCCATAAGGTAAAAAATATCTGGATAGTCTATCCATGGGAACCGCCTTATAAAAAGGGCCGTTAGCTCAGTTGGTAGAGCGCCGCATTCGCATTGCGGAGATCGCCGGTTCGAATCCGGCACGGTCCACCAAAGACAAAGAGTGGGGCCAATCCTCTCTTTTTTTAATTACAACTATTACCCATAATATTAACGAGTCGCTTGACAGAACCCTTTAAATATACTATTCTATCAAATAGAACAAAAACAAGGAGGAGTAAATGCGTTCTTTTAAAAAAATAATAGTAATTCTAATAGCCGGAGTAGTATTAATCGCAACAAGTTCAACGCCCTCTACTGCTGGCCAAGTAATAGAAGAAAAAACCATCGCTTTTGAAAAAGCAGATTTTAAGGAGATAGCCCTCTTTCTGGACGGAAAATACCATCGGGATTTTGACGCCCACGGTAATTTCATTGGAGAACGTATTTCCTTTTCCTGGCCTAAAGGTCATTATCCAAGACAAATGGATATCTTGATTGAGAAAAACCTAAACTTCGTTCTGGCTTCAAACGGCTACAACCAACATTCTTTTACGACTTTGGTTGCTCTCTACGCAGTAGAAAAGATTGTACTAACAAAAGTGAAAAGTAATCTTTGGAAGAAAAAGTACAAGAAAGAACTGCGAATTATAACCTTTATCACAGTAGAAGGTCTGGAAGTTGAAATAAACAATTTCGGAGCGATAGAGGTTAGTAATATGGGCGAGGGCCCATTAGATAAAAAATAATTAATGGCTAAATCTTGATTTAAAAATTGAGACAGGAAGGGGGTAGGAATGAAAGGAAGAGTTATCTTAGCAGTATCATTAATATTCGCCGGCTTATTAAGTGGAGGAGTACTACACAGATTTTCACCCATTTTCGGTGCCCTGGGCGTTACTCTTATAGTAGCTGGTATTATTTTAGGGACCACCACTAAAATAGATGATTAATAACCAGCAATCTTATCAGAAAAATCAAAATCCTGCTTTTCTCAAGCAGGATTTTTATTTTAATTAATAACACATTAAGTGCCAAAATAACGGTCGCCGAAATCGCCCAAGCCGGGGATAATATATGCTTTTTTATTCAAACGGTCGTCAACTACTGCGGTGACAATCCGAATTTTAGGAAACTCTTTAACTACCCTTTTTATTCCTTCCGGGCAGGAGACTAAATTCAGAAAAATTATCCGGCTTTCTTTAGCTCCTTGTTCTTTCAAAACCCTGATGGCCGTACAGACTGAACCACCAGTGGCCAGCATTGGGTCAAGTAAAAGAATATAACGCCGGGCAACACCTCTGGGCAATTTTGAATAAAAAAGAATCGGCTGAGCGGTCTTTTCATCACGCTGAATAAGGATTTTACCAATCCTTATTTTTTTACAAACCTTTCTAACTCCCCTTTCCATGCTCTCGCCGGCTCGAATAATGGAAACCGCACAAATTTTACCGACAAATTCCGCTCCCTTGAATTTCGCACCAGTCGGCGTGGTAATAATTTTTGTTTTAGTCGGCAAGAAATTTAGCCCCTCTTCCACCAAAAGACGATTAACCCGGTCAGCATAGAAGATAAAATCATTTCTTCTGGTTTTTTTGTCGCGGATAATAGTTAATAAAACCTTTAATTGAGGAGTAGGTTTTAAAACGGAAAGTTGGGGATATTTTTTAAGATTAAATCTTTTCATTTCTTCTATGAATATATTTTAACCACAACTGGAAATATATACAAGACAAAGTTTTTATCTTGTTAGCTCTTCAAATAAATCATTATCTTTTTCTATATCTAAAAAACCTATTTTTTCTAAAAATTGGGCACGCTCTAACACCTTTTCTTTTCTGTTTTTCTTAATTAATTCCTCAACGGTCTTCCTGGCCAAAGGGTGAACAAAGTTATAAATTTTTCCATTTTTGGGTAGTTTCCACTTAGTATACCTGGCCCATCCTTTCAGTTTCGAGTAAAGAAGCTCTGGGTTTTTCTTAAGCCAATCGCTTTCGAACAAAATATCAACGGCCTTCTCTGTTATTTTCTCCGGCCGTTCTATCTCCGGATAAAACGATAAAGAGAGTAATTCAGCGGCTGCCCGATATCTTATGTCTTCATCTTTTGATTCTTTCATTTCTCGACATTTTTTTTCATAATCCTTTTGGCTAGCTACGCTTATGCTCTCCCTATCTAAGAACTCCTTGGCTATCGTATAAGCGTAGCTAAAATTCTTGTGTTCTACATAAAACTGATAAAACTTTTTGGCTATATTTAAAATCTCTTCATCACTTTTGTTTTTAATGATTTTATTTACCTCTTCCCGCGCCTCATCCAAAGCTTGTTCATAATCTTTTGGGAATTCTTCATCAGTCACGGTGTCCCAATTTATCTCAGGATATTTTTTATGAAATTTTTTTTGAATCGGCTCAAAAAAATCTTCAACAAACCTGCGAAATAAATAACTCCTGATTAAACCCACAGAACCCGAAGATTTAATTTGTCTTATTTTCTCTAACGCCTCTTCATCAACGTCAATCTTTTTTAACTCTTCAAATTTTTTCATTTGTTTAGTCATATAAACTTACTTTTTTATTTTATTAGAACATCGAGTAAAACGGGGCAAGAGGTAGGGTTCCCGGGAGCGAGCCCTATGTTCCTGAAAAATCAGCCCCCTTTATCTTTACTCTTAATAGATTCCAAATTTCACTGATATGATACGGGATTGATTCAAAGAATCCAAGATTATTTTTACAGCTTTTGCTCTGTAAAAGATACTACCTAAACAAATAATTACATCAGCCATAAAAGTTAGCTTATTTTAGGCACAACTATTAAGGGGCTCACCGATGGCAATTGTGTACAACATCGCGATTAAGAGAAGTTTGGCGAAGCCAAATTTAGGAAAATGCTGAACCGAGGCATTTTTCTCTTAATCACTGTTAAGTGAGGTCTGCCGAAGGGAGAAGCGCAGCGTCCCCGAGCGGAATGAAATGGAGCGAAGGAGTAAATTTTCAAAAATTATTCTTCTATCTGGTAAAATTCTATGACATTACCTTCCGTATCTTTTGCTTGAAAAAGAGTATACTTCTCAATCTTTTCCAGTGGCATGACAATTTCACATTTTTTACTTTTGATTAGTTCTAGCATTTTATTTACATCTTCGACTTGGATATTTGGAACAACATTATTGCCACTGGAAATTTTCTCATTATCTATTTTTGGATTGAAAAGAAGGAAGGTGATATTGTCAAAGTCAAATGAACTCATTCTTTCATCTTTGGAAGAGACTTTGACATCAAATATATCTTCATAGAATTTTACCGCTCTATCCATGTCCTGAACTGCGACATAAATTGCTTTAATTTGTGGTTTCATAATCATAAATTAGCAGTGAAGGTTAATAAAGTTTTGGTTAATTTTTGAAAATTTATTTCACTTAACGTTTCGGCATACATATACGATGTTTGGTGGTGGTATAATAGCGCGTCAACGCACCACTGCCAAATATGGGCGGAACGACGACTGGAAGGAGTGGTGTAGCCGTATATGCTGTGTTATATGCTGTTCCACCCGTCTTATTTCAGGATATTTTTCTTTATTCCACAAACTAATTTGCAATTTTTTATGCAAACAAATCAGTACTTAAATATTTTTCTCCTCTATCTGGTATTATAACAACTATATTTTTTTCTTTCAATAGTCCGCCTATTTGGCTGGCTGCAAAAAGAGCTGCTCCCGAACTCATGCCAACAAAAAGCCCTTCTTGTGTGGCGACCCTTCTAGTCATCGCAAAAGCATTTTTTTTGGTAACATGGAAATGTTCGTCCATTAGGCTATCTTTGTAAATATCTCCACTAAAATCTTTTTGCGGGTTTTGCAACCCTTGAATTTTGTAGCCAGCCGGAGGAAACACCCCAATGATTTTGGTTTTGGGAGAATCTTTTTTAAACCTATTCGCAATCCCAATTATTGTGCCAGAAGTGCCGACACCAGCGATTAAATAATCAATATTTGGAACTTCTTGAAGTATCTCTGAAGCAATGCCGTGGTAATGAGCTTGAACGTTATCTTGATTGTTAAACTGATTAGAAAACCAATACAAAAGAGGCGAGTTTTTGACTAACTCTTTTGCTTTAGCTATTGCTCCTTCGGTACCAAGTGTTTTGTTTGTGAGTATCAATTTTGCACCAAGTGCTCGAAGCATAGTTTTGCGTTCTTCGCTCATGCCCTCAGACATAACAATATGTACTTCATATCCTTTTTGAGCGCCGATCATTGCAAGAGCAATCCCCATGTTGCCACTTGTAGCTTCGAGTATGATTTTGCCTGGCCTAAACTCGCCCCTTTTCTCCGCTTGTTCAATCATGTATAAGGCGGCTCTGTCTTTTATAGAACCTCCTGGATTCTGTCCTTCCAGTTTTGCAAATAAGTTTACATTCTTATTGTCGAGGATTTTGTTCAGTTTAATCATTGGGGTGTTTCCGATTGTTTGTAATAAATTTTTCATAATGTTTAAGTTAAAATTGAATAAATAAAAAAACTCTCGGGCGTTCCGAGAGCCATCGTGAGCCTGTATTCTTATAAATTTATTACAAACACAAACAGGCGGATCTCGGAACGATTCCAAGACCGCAACAACAGTTATTCATTTGATTGTAATTGTTCGCCTGTTTCATGTTGTTATCATATCATAAAATAAAAAAATTGCAAATTTTAAATTTCAAAAATTTTTTGTATCTAGAATTGTAAGGGCGGAATGGTATATAACGTATCGGCGTATGCGAAGTTGCGATAGCAATTTGGGTGAGAGCTTTCAAAAGAAGCTCGAACCACGTACGCCGTGTTAGCTGATGTAGATAAATTCAACGAGCGAAGCGAGTTATTATTCGAGCAAATTTTATTTTAATTTTCTTATTTTTGATGTGGTGCCAAAATTTTATAAACATCTTTTGGATTATCGCTAAACAATGAAAAATAAACTTTTTTTGCAACTTCAATGGGGTGAGCATAAATTGGCAATCTACCCGACCACATTTTGGTCCGCTTGCTAACCTCGTTTACTGCTTTTCTAACATGAGGATTATCATACATGCCAGTATCAATGGCACCCGGTCTTATATCAAAAATTTTTATTCCTTCATCTTTTAATTCCCTTTTAATACCTTCAATATATCCTACTAAAGCATGTTTTGCAGCGACATGAGTAGCGCCAAAATGATAACCTCTTTCACCTGACATTGAAGTAATGATAGCTATTTTCGCTTTTTGTCTTCTTTTAATTTGTTTTCGAAATATTGGCACCATCTTAAGCATCAATCTGTGCGTAGCAGTAACGATGCCCATTTCTGTAGCAATTAGTTCTGGCTCAATTTGCTCAAACGGTAAATAAATATTATCATTCGGAATTTTGTAAGTCCCGCTTCCTACACCGATAGATTGAACCCAATAAAAATTGTATCCTTTTGGCAACTTTTTTATCAAATAACTGACGCCTTGATTAGTTGTGAGATCTGTTGCTACATACGAAATATTTTCTTTTTGACAGCCAAGTTTTATCAAACCCTGTTTGATTTTGGTCAAATGTTCGGCCGTTCTTGATACCATTATTACTTCTACGCCTTTTTTTACAAAATAATATGCTATTGCTGTGCCAATATTCATTTTATGTTCAGCCTCATCAATAAAAATACTGTCGTGGCTCGGTTTATTGTTATATTTATAGATATAGCCGATAGGTTTAGAGCCGCAACCAGCAATAATCACTCTTAAATTGTTTGATTTTGGCATTTTCATAAAAAATTAAAATAAAATTTGCTCGAATAATTTTTCTGCAGAGCAGAAAAGAATTTATTAATTTCGCCTAACGTATAGGAATATCTGATGTTTTGCGGAACGCAATGGAGCAAAATATGGGTGGAGGCTTTTGTATAAAAGCCGTAGCCAGATATGCGTTGTTAGGCAATGAAACTAAAAATTCTGTACTAATAAAAAATTTTTGGCAATTCTTCATAATGAAGCAATGTTAAATTATTTTTTATTTTTTATTTGTTTAATTCCTGCGCGTAAAAGAAAAGATAGGGCTATAATTAGGGCAATAGCGATTATGAGTAAGGGGGTGATCATTAAAAATGATCCACCGGAATTGATTCCAAAAATAGAAAATAAAACAGCATACCCAATTATTAAGATTGTGAGAATTATAGCCGAGGAAATCATTAAAATTCCTGATATTTTTGATTTTTGCATAAATATAATTTATTTAATTATTTACTTAGATTATTTCTTTATGAGACATTGATTTATCGACCCGCAAAATTGCCAAAGATTCTTTTCAAAAATATAGAGGAAATTTTTAGTTTTTTCGCATAACATCGAAATTTAACGAAGCTTGATTTTCCCTCGTGGAGCCGAAGGCGGGACAGGGTTGGAAAATCAAATTTGGGAAAAATGCGAGCCGAGCAAGTTTCCTTTTATCCCTTGTTATACGCCCCGACGACCGAAGGGAGGAGAGCGCAGCGTGGTATAAACGTATTTTTCTGAAAATTTTTATCCATATTTGTTGAAGGATTTTTATATTATCTGAAATTTTGATTTTTTTGTTTTGGTAAAATGGAAAAGGGGTTAGGGGTGAATTCCATTTTTGCCAAAACTCCTTATTAAATCATAATTTAAGGTTGATTAATTTGTAGTCTTCCCAACACAAACGTTTGTGCTTCTGAAAAACTTGTTATTTCATGCAATGAATCAAAATGTTTTTTTGATGTTTCTTGTGTGTAGGCAAATTTCAGAATGTCCTTGATAATCCAATTTTTTATTTTTTCCAAATCTCTGCTAGAGAGATTGTTAACATCTTTTTTCGACACCTTTATCATCTCGATAAATTGTCTGTAACCAAGCGTATTGTTTAGTAAATCTTTTGAAACAGTTGAGTCTTTGAATAACTTCTAAAATTCTGCGAACAAGCCCTGTGACATCATCTGTTCAACACTTTTCGTTACAATCTTTTTCAAAGATTTACGATTAAATTTTGTACCAATCACTATGTATTCATCTGACGTTGTTTGTTTTTTATTATCGTTTTTAGTCCACTTTTGGATTATGCATCTCGTATGAAGCGGCGAACCGCCGACAAGAATCGCCAGATTACCTCTGGAATTTATTTCCTTTACCTTATTATACACAAGGTGCTGAAAACTAAATAAGTCTATTTCCTGAGTCGGTTCGATAACCCCAAAAAGATGGGTCTTGACTCTGAAGACCACATTTTCATCTGGTAAGCTCTGTGAGATATTGAACCTTTTGTAAATCTTTCTGGAGTCAATATTTACTATTTCTGAATCAATATGGATTTTGCCGTAAATAAACTTTGCTAGATTGTAAGCCAGGCCCATCTTTTCAGTTGTAGTAGGACCATAAATTACAATCGATTTTTTCGAATTTGCCATAGTATTAAATTCATATTTTCCCCTCTATAAAATAAAAAATAAAAATTCCATTCCTTTTTTAAATTCTTCAACAAAATTCCTTATTAGAGAAAAAATATTGAAAAATATGTCGCACAACGTTTGCGTGTATGAGAAGTTTCGCCGACTTCCTTTTTATTTTATCATAGAGGAGGCGAAATTTGGGCGAAAGAAAAAGTGTAACCTTTGAAAATTATTTAACGCACTTTTTCTTGAACCTCATACACGCTGTTAAGTGATGTTCGGCTTTTATACTTTTTTAGACAGACTAACAACAATAAATCCGATTCCAGACAAAATGGAGGTAATGTCATAGGCCAAAACCCCTCCATTATCAGAAATGTTGATTAGTCCGTTCAATATTAAAAGACCAGCGATAATTAGTAACGAAATTTTTGTCATTTTGCTCATAGTGTTATTTTAATTATAAATTTTAAAAATAAAAGCCGAATTTCACTTAACAAAGGATATGAGAAGTTGCGAGGAACGAGCAATTTGGGTGGAGAAGTCTGCAAGACTTCGTAACCTCATATCCTTTGTTATATTCCCCGACGACCGAAGGGAGGAGAGCGCAGCGGGGCACGAAGCGTAGCGGAGTGAGTTCAAAAAATATTTTTCATTCTTACTCATTAAGATAGGCTTTCCTCAATTCTTATAAATTTGATTTTTTCGTTTTGAAAAATGGAAGAAAAGGGGTGTCTTATTCTACAATCGTTTTATATAATTTATCTTTAAAATTTTCTTTTTTTATTTTTACTGCTATTTTCTCTGCATTTTTTTTGAAGGAACTATTATTCATTAATTCAAGAATTTTAGGTTCTAGGTTTTTCGTGGTAATTTTATCTATTCTTATTCCTTTTGGTCCAACACTCTTATTATACACAATTTTATTCCAAACAAACTGATCAATTATATGGGGGATAATCATTGTTGCACACCCATATTTAAGTGCCATATGTGTTGTCCCAGAACCACCGTGATGAATCACAGCATACATTTTTGGAAAAATCCGATCGTAAGGAATTCTTGATACAAAATGAATTAGATCAGAATCATATTTCTTTGGTTCAATCAAACCTCCGGATGCTGTATTAATTATTGTCGGAATTTTATTTCGTTCAAGTATTTCAATAATTATTTTAGTTTTTTCATCTGGTTTAGGATTTGACATGCTACCAAAAGTAATAAACAGAATTTTATGGTGTTTTTCCAAAAAATCACATAATTTTTTGTCTGGGTTCCAGTTAACTATTTTATTCCTTTCGTGATATCCTAGGACTTTAATGTTCTCGTTCCAATAGTCTGGTCTTGAGAAAAGAGAGGGAGAAATTGTATAAATCGTCTTATTCGATATAAGAGCATTTTTTATTTGTTTTCGGCTTATTTTTTCTTTGATTTTCAGCCATTTTATCGACATCTTTATCGTCATAATCGTTCCGAAATTCGCTAATAAATAAGTCAGTTTATTCAAAAATGAACCATAATTGCTATTAAAAGCAACATGAGTATGATTTTTCACATAGTGCATATAAGGTACGGGACTTATAAAAATAGCTTTCCCAGTATTTTTTAATCCCCAAATTATAGGGATCATGGCTTTCCCGTTATATACAATTCTATCTGGATTTTCGCTTTCAATTAAATCATATTGCTTTTTAACGAGGTCTTTATTAATATCTGTAGAATTTCTGGCAAGCTTTATATAAGCAAGCATTTTCTTTAAACCTGAACCGCCACCGCCAAGAGCAGCTTTTCCAGCATCACTATCCAACAACTCAATAAATTTTGTCCCCAATGAAGCAAATTCCATATTTGAATCTTCCACAAGATGTCTGAACTGTTCTGGGAAAGCACAGATTATTTGATGTCCTTTTTCTTTCAATATTTCTCCAATTGCTAAAAAAGGTTCCATATCTCCACGAGTACCTACTGATATTAGAAGTATTTTCATTTTAAGCTGTAGATAGTATTAAAAATCAGATATTTAATAGTCTTCCCCGTTTACACAAAAGGTTAAGAAAAAATCAAATTTATTCCCCCTTGAAAGCCCATCATTTCTTTTCTTGGTTAGAAAAATATTTTTTGAATTGCGCATAACAAGTTATATGCGAACTTAGTGTGAACTTGACTAAAAATCGGCCTTTTGCCATGCTAAATGTGTAATCAGCGGACCTTATGAATACACGAATCATTAGGAAAACAAGAAGAATTGAGCGTGATCCGATTTTTAATCTTGAAAGAGAATTAAGGATCAGGGGTTTCAGTGATAAGACAATTAAGTCCTATCTTCTTTATAATATCAATTTCTTAAAATTTGTAAAGAAAAGTCCGAAATCTGTCACCACTGAAAATATTAAAAAATATTTAGATCATCTAACAAGGCGTGGTGTGAGCAATACAACCCTAAATTTAATCATCAACGCTCTCAAATTTTATTATAAGCAAATTTTGAGACGGCGTCTTTTCGGGCGGATTAAAAGACCTAAAAAGGAAAAACATTTACCTGTTGTTTTGTCGAAAAATGAAATTAAAGAAATTTTAAGCCAGATTAATAATGTAAAACATAAACTGCTTCTGGGGTTAATGTATGCTTCGGGTTTGCGAGTTAGTGAAGTCTGTCGCTTAAAAGTAAAAAATCTTGACTTCGACAATAATATTTTATGGGTCGGGGCCGGCAAAGGAGCCAAAGACAGGCAAACTCTATTACCTAAAATTATTTCTAGAATTTTACAAAAATATTTAAACAAGAAAAATCTGAATGATTATGTTTTTGCGAGTAATCAAGGTGGATGTTTGTCTGAACGCTCTATTCAAAAAGTGTTCTTCCGGGCATTAAAAGAATCCGGAATCAAAAAACAAGCGACTTGCCATAGTTTGCGTCATAGCTTTGCTACCCATCTATTAGAAAAAGGCGTGGATATTAGATATATCCAAGAACTATTGGGACACAAACGATTAGAAACCACCCAAATTTATACTAAGGTCACTGCAAATAAATTAAGAGAGATTAGCGGCCCGTTAGACGATTTATAATATTATCTATTATTTCACGACGCTAAAATAAGTGTCAATACAGCCAAAAACAGAAATTAACGTAAAATAATTAACCCAATTGTTGTTTGTGGAACATTTTTTTAAATAACCTTCTAAAATAAAATGAAAATTAAAGTAATTAAAGCAAAATCTATTCTCAATAAATCCAAACTCTCTGATAACGGATATACTCTCAATCCCTATGTTGGCTGCACTCATTGTTGCGCCTATTGCTATAACCAACAATTTATTCAACGTTTCCGGCCAGACCAAAAATGGGGTCAATTTTTAGATATCAAAATCAATGCTCCAGAGGTATTAGAAAAAGAGGTCCAGAAAAAGTCTAAAGACTGGGTCTTTCTTTCAACAGTCACCGATCCCTATAATCATCTGGAAGAAAGATACCAAATTACCAAAAAATGTTTGGGAATCCTGCTAAAATATCAATGGCCTGTTTCGATTCTCACTAAATCTGACTTGGTTTTGAGAGACATTAATTTAATCAAAAAATTTAAGGAAAAAAAGATTGGCTTTAGTTTGACTACTTTAAACCCCAAATCAGCCAAAATTTTAGAACCAAAAGCCTGTTTACCAAATAATAGAACTTTGGCCTTAAGTAAAATTCACCAGGCCGGCATACCAACCTATGCGTTTATTGGCCCAATCCTGCCTTATCTGACCAATTTATTGGCTCTTTTCCAAGGATTAAGGGGCAAAACTGATAAAATCTGGTTAGATACCCTAAATACCAGGTCAACTAATTGGCAAAATCTAAGACAAGTCCTGGAGAAGAATTATCCCAAACTGGTCTCTAAATACGAAAATATCTTTTTTAAAAACCGGCAGATATATGAAGCTAATCTCCGACAGCGAGCCACTCAATTAAGCCGACAATTCAAAGTACCAATCCAAATCTGTTTCTAACTATACGATAAATGTTATCCCAGATAACAAATTGTTCCCTGGGGAACAATTCAGACAGAAACTATGTGTTAATTTATGATAAAATCAAAAATTATTTTAATAGACACTCATTATTGCGTCGTAAAAAGTATCAAATAAACTAAAAAGTCGTTTCAAATTTTAAAAGGCTGGTTAAAACCAGCCTTTTGCTTTACTTCTTCTCTAGTTTTGAAAGAAAATACTTTATTCTGATACGATGAGACCTATAGACGCCTTCTGGTAAATTATTTGGAGAAAACCATACTGCTTTTTCTACGTCAGCCTCTTGCTCAGGTCCCAGAATTAACGAATCAGCCGAGACTTTCAGTTTGGCATAAAGAACGAAAACCCAGTGAATTCCATATTTTTCTTCATGGTCCAACTTGGCCTCATAATAGATCATATCTCTATTGAGAAAATCTATCTCAATAGATTCAGCAGGTATGCCTGTCTCCTCTTCAAGCTCTCGCAAAACTGCTTCTATCTCTGTCTCGCCTGGTTCTAAACTACCGCCAGGTAAACCCCATCCGGCTGGTTTGGTAAATCGTTGTTTCTGTCCTCTTATTCGTTCCTCCTTTCTATTTAGAACTAAAAGGATTCTGCCTTGTTGGTCCTGGAGAAAAAGAAATAAACTCTCACTCTTTTCCACAGCTACCTCCTTATTGTTTAAAAGTATAGCAGATTTTAAAAATTTGTCAACCAAGCTGTTGTGGACAAATTATTTTCTGAAAAAATTCTTCAGAGACAGTTTTAATTATTTCTTTTTATAAACTTCAAGCGTTTCCTGAGCACATCTTTGCCAGGAGTACTTTTTAGCCTGTTCCTGCCCCAATTGGCTTAATTTTTCTCTTAAAGCCCTGTCGCTAACCGTTTTAACAATAACCAGGGCCATTTCTTCAATATCCTCCGGATTAAAATAAACTGCGGCTGAACCATAGATTTCTGGCAAAGGCCCTCTGTCAGAAGAAATTACCGGTAAACCCTGGGCCATGGCCTCTAATCCCGGTAAACCAAATCCCTCCAATAATGAAGGGAAAATATAAGCTAGACTATTTTGATAAAGCCATTTCAAGTCTTGGTCAGAAACTTGGCCAGCAAAAATTATCTTGCCGACCAAACCTAATTCTTGGCTTAATTCTTGCAAGCGTTGGTAAAAATAATCTATCTTGCCCACCAGAACCAAAGATAGGTCATGCCGCTGATTTTTGACTATTTTAAAAGCCTGTAATAGGCGTTCTAAATTCTTGTGTGGATAAGCATTGCCCACGTAAAGAAGATATGGTTTTTTGATATCATGCAGATTCATAAGTCACAGTAATTTTATCTGGTCTAATTTTGTACTCTTTAATAATTGATTGTTTAACAAACTCAGAAACAGTGATAATTTTCTGAGCTCGTTTAAGAGCACTTTTAATAACCAAAGAATAAATTAGTTTTTTAAAATAAAAAGGCAACGAACGACGAGTAGAAGCCGCAGAGGTTGATTGACCATGAGTCAAATCGTGGATGGTGACCACAAACTTACCGAAATAGAAAAGCGGAATGTTAAAATGAGGAAAATGAACCATATCTAATTTGAGCCGTGCCAGTTGGAATGGCAAGAAAATCTGCTCTTGCCAAGAATACCAAGGATAATTAGCTAAAACCTTGTGAAAATTAGAATTTTGGGGCTGATATTGGTCAAAATTTTCTTGCCGGAGCAAAACAAAATATTCATTTTCTCGATCAATCTTTTCTAAATGAATAATTAATTTTTGGGTATAACGGCCGAGGCCTTTGCCGGCTGACCCATAAAACCGAGCGTCTATGCCAATGCGCATAATTATTGCTTAATTATAAAAATTTCTCTTAAAACTCTCTGGCCTGGTCGGGAGTAAATGATAGATCCGCGACTGGTAATTTTAACAGTAGGATTTTTTAGTAAATCGTCAGGGACCAAAGAAGCTAATTGCCAACCTTCTCTTTTAATCTCATCTAAAATAGGCAAAAAGTAAAGCTCTTTCTTAGTTTTAAAAACAGGAAAAATTATTACTATCTTACCAATTGGTTTTAGAATTTTCCTAAACTCTCTAAACGCAGAAAGATACAGACCAGATAATTCAGAAATCAAATTTTGAATTGATAATTTAGAATTTGAAATTTTAGCGGGTCCTAAATACGGCTCAGTAATGATTGCCTCAATTGACCATGGAGTTAATTTTTGACTTAATTGGCCTATATCTGTCTTAAGAAGTTTGACATTCCTGGTCTGCACTTTTAATTTTTGCGCCAGCCATTCTAAATTTTGTTCAGTATTTTTGACTGCCTGGTCACTAATATCTGTGCCGATAAGGTTTGGAAAACCCAACAGTAATGCTTCCTGTAAAATCGTTCCTGAGCCACAAAACGGATCAAGTAGTATCCCTTGTTGGCCAACGCTGGCTAAATTAATCATTATTTTGGCTAATTTGGGCGGGATCATGCCCTTTTCAATCAGTCTGGCTGGACGACTAAAATCACGAAAACTATACTCGGCAAAGGCCTGACAGGTAAAAGTTTGCCCCAACAGAACTTTACCACTACCTACTAAAAAGACAAACTCAGCCCCTTTATCCAATAGTTTGTTTTTTTGAACAATAACCGATGATAGAATTCGTTTCCGGGAAGTAACCCAACGCGAAGAAACGCCTTGTTCTTTTAGTTTCTTTTTTATTCTAAGAGCTGCGCCTTTGATTCGTCTATTTAAATCTGTTAAGTTAACTTTATCACTTAATTGGTAAATACTAAAACCGAAATAAACTTTGTTTAAATTTTTTGGTAATAAATCAATAATTTTATCCACCGGTACTTTTGTCGAATCTAAAGACGAAAGTATCTGTCCAGTTTTAATTGTCCCTCCCAATTTTTTCTGTATTGAATCCAGATCAATTTTTCGCGCTATTTCTAAAATCAAAACTTTGTTTGATATTTGTTTGACCTGTATTCCGTGATTGAGGGTTTTCAGTATTTCAGCTATTGACAAAGTTGGGTTATTGCCTAATATAAAAAAATACGTCATAATTATATTATAACTCACCATTAAAAGTTAATCAAATTATCAAATACTATGTACGAGATATTATACATCATTCCTGCTCCTTTTACGGAGAAGGACGTGCCAAACATTACCAAAAAAATGAAAAAACTTATTGAAGAAATAGGCGGGCAGGTTATTAAAGAAAAAAGTTTGGGAAACAAAAAACTGGCTTACCCGATTAAACAGGTTTATCGCGGCTTTTATGAGCTGGCTAATTTTGAAATTGATTCAAACAAACTCAACGAACTGGATAAAAAACTTAAATTAACTCCGGAAATTTTAAGACACATGATTATTCAAATCAAGCCAAGACCTGTTGCAAGGCCAACTCGCAGAAGAAAACCAGCTGAAACTCTAGGCGTCAAGACCCTTGAGAAAGAAACTCTGGTGAGAGAGAAGAAAGAAATAAAAGAAGAAAC
>CAZMTM010000002.1:0-17900 GCA_964569175.1 uncultured Gammaproteobacteria bacterium
CTAACAAAAGGGTAGCAGTGATTGCTTCAGGTGACCTTTCGCATCGCCTGACCCCTGAAGCACCAGCTGGTTACTCACAACTGGGAGAAAAATTTAATAAAAAATTAGTTAAATTAATCAAGAATAACAAAATTGACGAAATCTTAGAGCTTGATCCCAATTTGATTGAAGAGGTTGGTGAATGTGGTTTACGTTCAATTATTATCCTTCTGGGGATTATAAAAGATTTAAATTATAAAACAAAGGTTTTATCTTACGAAGGCCCATTTGGTGTTGGTTATCTAGTTGCCAATTTCCAAATATCTAATTAATTTAAAAAATATAATCTTATGCCTATTTATCTCTGGGCTATTATCATCGTAGTGGCACTAATTATTATCTGGTTAATCGCTACCTATAATAGCTTGATTACCTGGCGTAATCGAACATGCGAATCCTGGTCAGACATTGAGGTACAATTAAAACGCCGGTACAATTTGATCCCCAATTTGGTCAACGCAGTTAAAGGATACGCAGCCCATGAAAAAGAAGTATTCCAAAAAGTAACTGAAGCCAGAACTAGAGCCATGGGTGCTCAAAATCCCAAAGAAAAGGCTGAGGCAGAGAAGGGATTAACTGGAACTCTAAAAACTTTATTTGCCGTAGCTGAAAATTATCCTCAACTTCGCGCTTCAGAAAACTTCAGGGTATTGCAGGACGAATTGACCGATACAGAAAATAAAATTCAGGCAGCCCGCCGTTTTTATAACAGTAATGTCCGGGATTTTAACGTCAAACAGGAAGTTTTTCCGGCCAATGTAGTGGCTAAGGCTTTTGGTTTTAAAAAGTCCGAATTTTTCGAGCTTAAAGAAGAAGAAGCCCGCGCTGTACCAAAAGTAGAATTTTAGGGGAATAAAAAAAGTTAAGAAACAGAAATAAGAGAAAAGGAGCTATTTTATTAGCTCCTTTTTATAATCTCAAAAGATTGATAGATTTTTTTTATTAAACAATACTAATCTCAATTCCTTTCTCTCGCATTTCCTTAACTGCTTTTACTCCATCGTCCGGGTTGATATTAACTGCCTTGGTATAACCGAGCAGGACATTAGTTTTAAATCCCAGCTTTACGGCATCTAGGGCAGTAGATTTTACGCAATAATCAAGAGCTAGACCAACAATATCTACTTCCTTAATACCATTTTCAGTCAAAATTTCTTGTAAAGTTTTATCACCAGAGAAACTACGACCAGAAAAACCGCTATAATCATTTGTGTCTTCAGGGTCGGTACCTTTAGCGATAAGTATTACCGGAAAGGCTGGTATAAGGAGTTTTGCTCCCCATGTAACCTGAACGCAATGTTTTGGCCATAGTCCGCCGTTTTCCTTAAATGAATAATGATTTTTCGGATGCCAATCCATAGTAGCAATAATTAAATCATATTCTCCTGACTGAATTAACTCTTCCAATCTGGGAATCAATTTTTTTCCACCGGGAACATATAAAGCTCCTTGCGGATGAGCAAAATCATTTTGCATATCCACAATAATTAAAGCTTTCTTTCTCATATCATGCCTCCTAAAAACGGCTTAGTTCCCTCAAGTTAACAAAGGGCAGTCGCTTATTTATACTGAAAGCACGTCCTCTTTTAGCATAAGGCTCACTTACATCAGCCGTATATTCAAATTTACCGTACTGTCGATCATAAAGAGCGCTACCGACACCATAGACATCAACCGGCACCCCGTTTCTCTCAAAAACTCGTATTTTTTCAGCATTAAAACCGCCGCTGGCAATGATTTTAACATGATGATAACCATCTTGATCTAAAGCCTTTCTGACATTCCAAACCAATTCCGGAGTTACTCCAGTTATTTTACCAGCTGCCATCTGACGACCTCTCATTATATTTTCCCAGATTGAACGATCAACCATATTACTGGCTGTATCCAATCTGACGCCCCATAGCCTTTTCCCTAAAATATTGGCTACTTCTAAACTGGTATTTACACTGTCGTTGTCAAAATCAACCAGACTGATTACCTTAACTTCTGGGTCAATGAATTCGGCAAATTTCATCGTAGCCAGAACTGTATTACCATTATAGGCGGCAATTAGAGCATGCGGAATGGTACCCAGGCCTTTTGATCCCCAGTATTCCCCCTGTTCATCAGTGGAAACACCCATAACTCCAGCGACATAGGCGGCGTAGCCACCTCCGGCCTGTGATTCATGGGCTTGATGACGGGCCGCAAACATCAAAATTGGTTTTCCATTAGCCGCTTTAACCACGTTTCGGGTATTGGTAGCTACCATGGTACCATCAGTTAAGGCGCCGAGATAAAGGGTCTCCAGATGAACAAAAGTAGCTAAATCGCCCTTGATAAGCATGACTGGTTCTCTATCCCCCACTTCTTCACCATCGTAGAGAGCCCTGACAACTAAATCCTGGAAACAATTAATCCAGAGTCTGTCTAATTCTTGACTAACTTCAAAAATTGGTCGGGCAACTTGTTGATATTTATCCCAATCAATCTCTCTCAGGTGGAGCCAGGTTTGATATAATTGTTTCTCTAATCCCAGATATTGGGCAAACAACTTTTGCGCTTTTTGCGGATTACGGTAATAACCTGTACCAACCGATAGAATAGCTAAGGCCTGATCCACACCGCAAACAACAGCATTAGGAACCTTTTGAAAAACTTGCATGGTTACCATTGGATGATAGCTGTCGTTTAATAGAATATGTTTAGTTCGATTAAAATAAGTATCTGTTTTATATCCAGCTCTAATTTTTTCAATCGGCAGCCTGAAAACGTCAGGTTTCAACCTGTTTCTAACAATCATTTTACCTCCTTTTTAAGGTACTTTTTACTTTTTCAAACTTATCTTTAAGAATTGCTAATATTTTATCAAAAATTTATTCTATTGTCAATCATGTTTATGGGTTAGCCATTCGTCAATTCAATTCAATTAATTTAATCTAATTAATTTAGTTACCATCGGCGATCGGGTAATAATCACTTTGTCGCCTTTTTGTAAGCGATAATCCCTTTGCCCATCAGCTACCACATAGGGTAAATGCTGTCCGCCCCGCAGGGTTCTAACTTCAAAACGGGCGCTAGTTGGAATAACAAAAGCCCTGGTATTTGGCAAAAAATAGTCTGATTCAAATAAAGCATTGCAAGCCACTACGCTAAAAACATCTGTTAACAAAATTGGTCCGCCAGCATAGATATTATAGGCGGTTGAGCCAATCTGGGTGGCAAAGATTATTCCATCGCCAACTACTTTGGCAGACTTTCTTTGTTTGCCATGGCTGATTTTTAATTTAAGCCAGACGGCCCGATTAATACCGCCAACCACTATTTCGTTGAGAGCATCAATTTCCTTAATTATTCTACTGTTCCGCATCACCACTGCTTTAATTCGGGTATATGAATTAACCAAAAAATTTTCACTATTTAATGCTCCTAGTCCTTTAATCAAATTTTCTCTGGCGATTTGATAGAGATACCCCTTATAGCCAAAATTAACGCCAATTAGAGGAATGCTATAATCAGCCACTTGATTAGCCACATGAAGCATAGCACCATCTCCACCAAGAACCATTATCCAGCTCAGGCCCTTTTTTAGGATTAATTGATTTAATTTGGTAAAAACCCGATAATTTCTTTGACGGAAATAACTTTTTATTTTCTGGGCTGTAGTTTTAATGCCCGGCTTTGTTGTTTGAATAAGAATGCAAATTCTTTTCATAATATATCTACCTAATTTTATAACTTACATTTAATTTTTTAGAAAATAACCGCGGCCGGAAATTCCCATGAATAACGCAAATGTCCATCTGGATAAAGAATGGCTGAACGAATGGTGTCATCTTCCGGCCTGACAGTTAAACAATCTGAGATACAGATTGCTATGCCCTGATAATCAAAAATTTCAGAACCCCAGGTAAAAGTAATAATTTTCTGTCCGTGTTTTCTAAGATATTCCCAGATTGGTGTTGTGTCAACTTGATTGGCTCTAACAAATTCAGCCACCTTCTTGCCCCTGGTAGTTTTAAGCTGATGCTGACCCGGTAAACCCATTCTTCTGATAGTTACTTGAAGCGGATAATTTTTAGGAGCTAACGCCTTTAGCCATTTAATAAAATTGAGGAATGAATCAATATCATAAACTCCACCTTTGGTGGCAACCACCGCTAATCGCAAAATTAAATTATTTTTAATCACCAAACTGGCTTTTTCGGCCAGACTCCATGGTTGACCCTGACCATCGTTCATAATCTGATGATTAAATTTGTCGTTATTACTGGCACAGCTAATTGCTACCGCCGAAAGTCCGGCTTTAGCATAATCCTTAACCCTGGCATCTGTTAATAAAGTACTATTAGTTTGTAATTCAACTACCGGAGTATATTTATAAAGGGTTTGGATAAGATTGGTTAATTTTTTGTGAGGCACCAGAGTTGGCTCGCCCTTACCAGTAATTAAAGCGGTAAACCCTTCTACGGTATTAAATACGCGAGCTGCTTTAGCAATTAAGGGTTCCTGAGGAACAAACAACCTTTCTTTCTCGTCAATATTATAGGTAGCCCGGCTGATGCAATATTTACATTGTAAATTGCAGGCCGAGCTTCCTACCATAATTGATAGGGTTGAGATTTTCATGAGCACTTAATTAAATAACGCTTTTTGATTAAAACACTAATTCTCTTTTAGAGAGAATAACTTGTTTGCGGGTAGAAAAACGCCAGAGCTGTGGTGGTCTGTAGGCCACCCCCTTTCTTTTTTTACCAATTGGCTTGATTAAATTCAAAGAGAACATTTTTTTACGGAAATTTCTTTTATCTAGTTGCTTCCCCAGAATTACCTCATACACTTTTCGTAATTCAGAGAGGATAAAATGTCGCGGCAAAAGATTAGAGGCAATATTGGTATATTCCAATTTCCAACGCAGTCTTTTTAGGGCGTAAGAAACAATTTTTTTGTGGTCAAAAGCCAACTTAGGCAATTTTTTAATTGGGAACCAATTAGCCGCCTGGGCGTCGGTGTCTGGATGGGTTTCCAGCGCTTTTTCGATTAGGGCAAAATGAGCGATTGATATTACCCTGCCCCGGGGGTCACGAAACGGTGCGCCAAAGGTATAAAGTTGCTCTAAATAGATATTCTTGAGTCCTGTCTCCTCTCTTAATTCCCGGGCTGCTGCCGTCTCTAATGGTTCATTTTTGTTAACTCGACCTCCGGGCAAAGCCCACTGATCCTTAAAGGGTTTTACGCCGCGGCGAATAAGCAGGATTGATAATCTATCATTAATGATAGTAAACACTACCATATCTACCGCTACCTGTGGTTTTTCTGGTTTTTGAATACCTTTTATTTTTTTCATAAAAACGAGTTATATTAGTTAGTGTTAATAATACACATTCCTTAGTGTTATCTATACACATAGTAACATGGTAAAATAGGCTTGTCAAACTTAAACCTGTGGATAACTCTCCTACTCTTCTAAATCCCTGCTAGTGCTTGAAAAATTTGCTTAAACTGTTAAGATAGATATATGAATAAAAAATCAAGTAAAAAAATAAAGAAGAAAAGGAAAAAGAAAATTCAAGAAACGGCTATCCAGCAAATTGTTAATCATTATTTTTATACCAAAGGTCTGACTCTGGAGCGAATTAAAAATGATGCTAAAAAGAAAAAAATAATTTATTCACGTTTTACCCGGCCGGCTAAACAACTGCTAGAATTAGCTGGTTCAGTTAGAAAAGCAAAATCAGCCATTAATAAAGTGGCTGGGTGGGCTAAATCCCGCGGTCTTGACTACGCCATTGAAACCGTATTTAAAAAATGGTTAGAGCTGGACCGGCTTAAACCAAAAGAAATTGTTAAAAAGCCGTTTTATCAGGGTAATCCGATGGTCTGGAGTCAGACAAAAAAGAAATGGTACGTGATTATTGAAGATGGCGAGTGGCGGGAATTTGCCGGCGACGAAAAAGATATTAAATGGAAAAAGAAAACAAGCAAGTAAATATCAAAAAATAATAAAGAATAAATTTAAAAGAGTCTGGATAAAACCAGGCTCTTTTTTTATTAATTGTATTTTATTTAATCAATCCCGCCAATAATTTTATTTCATTCCTCCGGGCCAATTTATTCCGCTGGATAATTTCTAGTATTTTAGTTTTAAAGATTTGATCTCTTTCACGATCACCTTTGATAATGGTAATAATATCTCCTTTCAGATCAGCCAATTTATCGTCGAGATAATCTTTTGTCACCATTACTGCTTCAGCTCCGGTTAGTCTTTTTTCTATTTTTTCAAAACGTTTATCAACCTGTTCAAAACCTCGTTTGGTTATTAATGCCAAATCACCAACGGATTTAGCAATATTTTCAATGGTTATTTTTTGTCTTTTTCTATACATAATACCTAAATTATACCAAACCAAATATAACAAGTCAAATCTGTATCCACAATAATCTTAACTCAGTATCGGTTTTACCAGCCGGATTTTTTCATTACTTTTTTCTCGTTTAATTCAATTTTTACTCCGTCTTTCGGCGGCAGCCATATTTCGAGTTTGTGTTTCTTGAAAATTTTTCTAACCTTTTTAACTGTTTCAGGAAAAAGCCAGCGGTCGCTTAAATGAGTAAGAACCACAACCGGATTTTTACTGGTTTGGCCAAAATTCATAAGTTCTTTAACCATTATCAAACTTTTATTCAGACACATATGAGCCGCTCCTCTTTCCTTAAAAGGCACCGGCATACCTAAGATAAACAAATTTATTTTATATCCTTTGAAACTATCCATGAAATACTTCCTGGTGCTGCCGGTCATATTAGCATAATCGGTCATATAAAAAAATGTTTTTTTAATTTCGTCATCTTTAATTAAAAAACCAAAAGCCTTTTTACCAAAGCCGCGGCTGGCATAAGCCGATTGATAATAATGACGAGCGCTAACAAATTTTATTTCAAGTTTTGGCCGAGGTTTTATTGTTGTCCCGCCTTTTACTTCACAAAGAGTAAGTATTTTTTTTCTGGCGTATAGAATAGAACGAAATTGATAGAAACCGATAACGCCGCTTTTTTTAAATTCAAACGGAAAAAAATTCTTTCTGGCCAACATTTCAACAATAGTATCTATCACCGCTCTTGGTCCGTAAACCACGACCGGCTTCTTGTTAAATTCGGGGTCAACTCTGGGGGGACAATCGCCAATCTTGGAAGCAAAAAAACGATAATTCAAATGATCTTCATGGGCATGAGAAATTAAAAGAATATCTATATCAGAAAGTGAGGTTCCTGCATCAAGTAAACTTAAATCCGAATGACTATGATAGTCAAATTTAATGGTAAATTTTTCGTTCTTTCTTTTTATAACAATTATTGCTCCGGAATGGCGTCTGATCCAATTTTTTGTGCCCCGAACGGAATAAACCGGTTCGGCTCCTCCGGTTCCGGTTAAAATAATTTTTACTTTTGATTTCATACGAATTAAATTCGTATATTAGTATCGTATTAATTATTTATACGGTCCTTCTTTCTCTAACTTGAGCGTAACAATTTTAGCGGCAAAGTCAAGTGCTTCTTCCGGCGCCTCATTCAGTCTTTTGGCCAGATAACAGGCAATACAGGTGTCCCCTCTTCCAGTTCTCCCGACAATTTTTACCGGTTTAAATTCACGAAAGTAAAATTTTTCGGCGGTATAAAGATAAACGCCCTTGTCAGAAGTAATTAAAATTTCTCTCGGCCCAAATTTAATTAAGCTCTGGCCAATATCTTCTGGATTTTTCTTCCCGGTCAAAATTTCCCCTTCTTCCAGGTCAAGTTTTAAGATAGTAACATATCTCAATATTTTTTCTTTCTCCAACCAGGCCTGTCTAACAATTTTTGTTCCCTCTACTTTTCTGGTAAATCCCTGCACGTCTAAGGAAATTTTGGCCTGATTAAAGAACTTTTTGATCAATTCTAGCGGTATTTCATTAAGTAAGGAAGTAAAATGAATGAATATAGTCTTAAATAAAGGAACCTCCTCTGCTTTAATTTTCTCTCCTTGGGCCAAAATTCGCTGCTGACGGATACCCATATCCTTTTCGGGATAGATATTCTCTATACTAACGGTGCTGGCAGTCTCTATCGGCATTAAGGGAATATTTTTCTCTTTAAATTCGAACAACAACCCAAAATCATCCCTGGCTAATTTAGTACAAACACCCACATTTACTCCTAATTTTTTAAGAGGAAAGGCACCATAATATACTCCCCCGCCCGGCTTTTCAATCTTGTCTCCGTTGGGTAAAACGATTCTATCTTTAGAAAAATTTCCCAAAAGGACTATATCAAAATTCATTTTATTTGTAATTTTAAAATTTTTCGAGCTGCCCGAACAATGTCCTTAACATCTAGTCCAAAATATTTTAACTGCCACTCAAAAGTAGCTGTTTCGCCGAATTTATCGGGGATACCGATTTTTTTTACTAGACAAGGACAAGTTTCAGCCGTTACTTCACTAACCGCGCTACCCAGTCCGCCATAAATACTGTGATTTTCTACCGTAACTATGCCTTTGGTTTCTTTAGCCGCTTTTATAATCGCCGCCTTATCAATCGGCTTAATGGTAGACATATTTATTACCCTGACTTTAATTTTCTTTTTCTCTAATTCTTGGGCGGCTAATAAAGCATAATAAGTCATTGCACCACAAGAAATAATAGTAATATCTTTGCCCCTGGTTAACTGGATTGACTTGCCAATTTTGAAACGATAATTATTGGTAAAAATTTGCGGCATTGGTCCGCGTACTTTTCTGATATAGACCGGACCTTGATAATTAGCAGCCGCTTTAACTGCTTTTTGTAGCTCTATGGTGTCAGCCGGAGCCAACACCACCATATTGGGCATAGCCCGCATTATAGCAATATCTTCTACTGAACAATGAGTACCGCCATTTTTGGCCGTACTTAAAGCGGCGTAATCAGCACAGAGCTTGACATTAGCCTGATTGTAGGCAACGGAAACACTAACCTGGTCGCAGGCACGTTTGGTCAAAAAATTAGCAAAAGTATTGACAAAAGGAATTTTGCCTGTCAGGGCTAAACCAGCGGCTACTCCAACCATATTTTGCTCAGCCACCGCCATTTGAAAATGACGCTTAGGAAATTTTTTCATAAAAGGTGCTGTACCCGAAGAGTGCTGCAAGTCTGCGTCTAAAACAACTATTTTTTTATTCTTTTTACCCAATTCAATCAGTGCTTTAACAAAAGCTGGTTTAACTGGTAAAATTTCTCTTTTTTCTACTGGGGTTATTAGAATTTTCTTAGTCATGTTAAATTTTCTTTAATTGTTGACTTATTTCCTCCAGGGCTTGTTTTTTTTGTTCTTTGGTTAATTTGCCACTGTGCCAGGTGGGAATATCTTCCATAAAAGAAACGCCTTTTCCTTTTACAGTATTAGCCACTATTACAGCTGGTTTACTTTTTATTTTTTTAGCTTGGCTGATTTTGCCAACTAATTCTTTAATATTGTGTCCGTTGCATGACCAGACCTGCCAACCAGCGGCTTTAAACATTCTGGGAATATTAAGCGAAGGCATGGTTACTTTTATACTATCATCCAGGGTCATTCGGTTATTATCAATAATTAGAATAAGATTATCCAGCTTAAATTTGGCGGCTGCTAAAGCGGCTTCCCAGAATTGTCCTTCAGTGCATTCGCCGTCACTGCCAACCACATAGACATACCACTTATTCTCATTTAACTTAGCAGCCAGGGCCATACCAATGCCCATAGAAAGACCCTGGGCTAAAGCGCCGGTAGATGCCTCAATACCGGACAGCTTTAAACGATGGGCGTGTAAAGGCAGTTTCCAGCCATTTTCGCCAATCCGTTTCAGCCAGGATTTTGAAAAAAAACCTCGTTTAGCCATCATCACATACTGAGCTGGCGAACCATGACCCTTAGAAACAATTAATCTGTCGCGATTTTTCTTTTTTGGGTTTTTGGGGTTAATTTTCAAAAATTTAAAATAAAGGACTGTTAGAATTTCCATAACAGAAAACGAACCGCCCCAGTGAAGACTAACACCAGGCGGAATCGCTTTCATTAAATCATATCTTGCTTGCCATACCATTTTTTTAAGTCGTCTGATAGTCATTTTATTTCAATTAAAAATATTTTCTGCTAAAAATAAAAAATCATTATCCGCTACTAGCTAAAATACCTCCAATAACGATTAAAATAGCCCCGATTATAACTTTTACTCGATTATCTGTTGTCGGAATTTCATTAAGCAATAATAAACTAAGAATTACAGCAACAAGCGTATTTGTATTATAAATTGGAGCTAATTTTGCAACTTCTGCGCCGACAGAAAGGGCCATAAAAACAAAAATCATCCCACTTGCCCAAAGTATCCCCTGTAAAAGTCCGTATCCTACCATCGGCAAAGAAGTTCGAATTCCTGTCCGTCTTAAACAATAAATCATGTATCCTAAAACTATTCCTATCAACAAAATGCCTAATAATTTCAGAAAAGATGGAAGTGCCTTCTGTCGAAGAATAAAGTATAAAATGAACACAATAGTTATGCCCCCCAACATCAGCAGAGAAGAACCAGCAGGTTGAATACCAAAATACTTCTTTGAAGTTATTATTTTAGATACCACGGCATAACTTCCCCAACATAAAGAAGCTGAAATACCATAGATTAACCATGTTGGTATATTCATAATTTTTTTATTATTCATATCTTATTAGTCTTTATTATATCATTTTGATTATAATAGACAACTAAATAATATTTTGTTAAAATAATGCTATGATTAAAGAAAATTACAAAATTGTTTTTTTCGGTACGCCAAAATTCGCGGCCATTGTTCTAGATTTACTGGCTAAAAGTGAATTTAAACCAGTAGCCGTGGTTACTGAACCGGATAAACCGGTGGGGCGAAAACAAATTTTGACCAATCCACCGGTGAAAGAAACAGCTTTGAAATATAATATCCCTATTTTCCAACCCGAAAAGTTACAAGTTATAAGTCACAAGCTACAAGAATTAAATCCTGATTTGTTTATTGTCGCCGCCTACGGACGAATCCTACCCAAAAATATCCTGGATATTCCGCAAAAGGGAGCTCTGAACCTTCACCCTTCCCTACTTCCTAAATACCGCGGCGCTTCGCCAATTCAGGCAAGTATCCTGGCTGGAGATAAAATAACCGGTGTAACTATTATTTCAATGGACGAAAAAATAGACCACGGCTTAATAATTTCAAAAGCTGAATTGAAAATTACTGACCCCAAAATACGGACTGGACAGTTATCTGAAGAATTAGCTAATTTAGGCGGCCAACTACTACTTAAAATTCTTGCCAAATGGTTGGCCGGGAAAATTAAACCAGTCCCCCAGGAACATTCAACAGCTACTTTTACCCGACGACTCAAGAAAGAAGATGGTCTAATTAATTGGTTAAAAAATGCTGGTGAGATTGAAAAAATGACCAGAGCTTATTGGCCTTGGCCAACTGCCCACACCAGATTGAACAATAAATTTTTTAAAATTATTAAAGCCGATACTTTAGAGATTAAGCATAATAAAAAAGTCGGTACGATTTTTTTAACCGATAATAAACAATTAGCCGTTGCCTGCGGACAGAAGGCGCTGATTTTAAAAGAAATTCAGCTGGAAGGTAGAAGAATTATGACCGCTCAAGAATTCTTGAACGGCCATCCGGAGATTATTGATACTCAATTATAATAGTAAACCCAGCATTTTTTACAAAAGTACCAGATAAACTTATCCACAGGCCAGACTTAACAACATACACTTTTTGTGATATTATAAAAAGGCTCGGATTTCGAAAAACTATTTGAATGGTAATTATTCGCAAGAATAAACTCCACAAAAATAGAATTCCTGCAAAGGATAGAATTCCGAGCATTTTATTTTTTAAAATTGGATTATACTGGAGACGCTGGCTCTTCTGGTTTCGGTTCCTCTACCTGCAATTCAGGTGCTTCAGCTGGAGGTGGACCGGCTTCTGGCTGGAGTTGAGGATCTGAAGTTGTTTCCGGCACAGGTGCTGCTGTAGGACCAACTTCTGGTTTAATCTCTTCTTGAGGTGGCTCTGGCGCTGGTTCAGTTGTTTCTGGCGCTGGTTCAGTTGTTTCTGGCGCTGGTTCAACTGCTGTCGGTTCGGTTTCGGCCGGAGGGGTTGGTTGGGAGACAACAGATGGCAACTGTCTTTTGGCAGCTAGAGCCAAGATTATAAAAATTAGACCCAGGGCACCCAGAGCTATGGCCAGCCAATACAGAGGGGTGTTAAATAGATATAAAAATACACCAGCAATCAGCAAGATAATCCCGATAATTAATTTAACCGTTTTTCCTGCCATTTTTGACAATATTAATTATTGGTTAGATAAAAAGTTCGACCTGTTGTATTATAACATTTTTTGTAAAAAAAGAAAACCCCAACTTATAGCTGGGGTTTTAAAAATGAAATTTTTAAATAATACCATTATTTGGTTTAGAAACCTTTTTTTCTGGTTTCTCTGTCGGTTCTAATGGGAGCGGAAACTGGGTTATAGTTTTGGCTTCTTGCTCTATCATCTTTTTGTTTTCTTCTATCTCTGTCATAGCTTGTTCAATGGCCTTTTTAACCATTTTTTTAGCCGCCTTTATAGCGCTCTTAAAGCAGGATTCGCTGACCAACATTTTTGCATCAAATGAGGCTCCTATTATCATTGCGTCAGGAAGACCACAACTGATTATCTTCATATTTCCATCTTTATCTACTGAGACTATTTCTGCTAAAAACTCCTCTTTTTTGTAACCCGTGATTCTGGCTTCTGTCACCTTGACTCCGTAAGCGGCAATCAAATCAATCATTGCGCTCTTGCCCGGCTTATTGTCTTTAGTAAACTCTGCCTGGCGATGAGCAATCATTTGCGCTAGAATAGGGCTAACAAGTATTTCGAAAAAACGAGGATTGTCGCCTTCTTTTTCCTTAAAGTTGAGAACGGCGCCCAGAGAAAGATTCATTGTAATCTTTACTTTTACTTCTATAAATTTCATTATTTCCCTCCTTTTTATAAGAACCTACTTAACCTATTTAAAAGAATAACACTTCTAAAAATTGTGTCTATTCCTTTTATCCCCAGTCCTCGCGCTGCGGTTTCCGGCGTAAACGCTTCTTACCTGTCTGTTTCTTCTTCTCCTTTAATCTCTTCTCTTTGGCTCGTCGCGGAATCTTAGTAGGAATTCTTTCTTTAACCGGTTTTAAAGCATCATTAACCATTCTGTGCAACTTCTCAATTACCTCCTGTTTGTTCTGGTATTGAGAGCGTTCACTCTGGGAATAGATAATGAGATTTCCTTTTTTATCAATCCAATTCGGATAGGCGGTAATAATTTTCTGCTTCTGTTCCTGGCTTAAAACCGATAAATTCCAAACATTACAGCGCAGCATAACTTTGGTGGCCAGTTTATTGACATTCTGTCCGCCGGGTCCGCTGCTCCGCACGGCTTTAATCTTAAAATCGCTCTCAGAAATAATAATTTTGTTTTCCATTAAATTCTCCTTTAAAAACTCTTTTGACTCCATTATATTACCCATATTGCTCATATTAACATAATTTATTGAATTTGAAAAGGCCCGTTGATTAACGGACCTTTATATTTTGCTTACAATTAATCGCTTCCGGGCATCTTCTTCGGGGTTAAATCAATTGCTCCAATTTTATTTTTAATAATTTGTAAAGCTTTCTCAATCTGCGGATCCTTGCCGGAGATTAATTCCTCGTCAGTAAACCCTACTTTAAAATCGGGCTCAAGCCCAACTTCATTAATGCAAATACCAAGAGGCGTTTTCCAGAGAAATGAAATCAGAACTAAAGCCGAATTGTCTTTAAGTCCAACCGCGTTTTGCCCACAGCCCTTGCCAAAAGATTTTTCGCCGACCAGGATAGCCGCTTGATGATCGTGAAGGGCGGCGGATAATACTTCCGAGGCCGAAGCGGATTTTTGATTAATAAGTATTACGGTCGGTTTTGTAAAAACTTTAGTAAGAATTTGCTGTGAAAATCTTGTTTCAACTTTTAGTTCTTCGTCTTTATATAGAAGAGTAACAATTAATCCTTTTATCCAGTATCGGGACATTATCCCGGCTTCTGATAATAATCCGCCTAAATTATCCCTAAGGTCTAGAATAATCCCCTGACAATTCTTTTTTAAAATCAATTCATTGATGACTTCTCCGAATTCCAAACTTATGCCTTGACGAAATTCTATAACCTTGACGTAAGCCACATTGTCAATTATTTCAGCATAAACTCTTTTTTGTTTTAGCTTACGACGGATTAGTTGAAATATAAGAATTTTATTCTGCCGATTAATAGTTAAATCAACCGTTGTTCCTTCTTTTCCTTTTATTAGTTTCACTGTTTCCTCTAAATCCATTCCATCAATTTCTTTCCCGTCAATCGCTATAATTATATCACCTCGTTTTAGACCGACCTCTTGGGACGGACCGTCGGGCAGAACAAATGTGATCACCAGTTTTTTCATTTTTTCTTTTAACATTATCCCAATTCCGTAATATTTTTCAAGTTTTTCAACCGGCTTAAGAAATTCTTCGGCTTCTTTGGGTCTCAAAAACCAACTGTATTTATCATCTAAAGATTTTATCAATTGCTCTATTGCCGTCCAGGTAAGGCTATCTTGCGGCGCCAGAGTATCCTTAAGAGCCTCTCTAAGTTCTGCGGCCATACTGTCTACTTCGCCCTGACCAAACGGAATCGGATATAAATAAATTTCTTGAATCACATTCCAGGCTGCCCAAAAGAGTTGTTCACCCTCTGTTACCTGGGCTGCCTTGGCTATTGCCTCAAGGGTTTTATTCTGAACGAATTGTGCCTGGCTGACTAACGGCGCTACCAATAGTAACAATACAATACTGAAGACAACAAATAGCTTTTTCAATTGTTCCTCCTTTTTTTAACGAACGGTTATTTTTATATCACTATTCCTTAATTTTCTGTCTCTATTATATCACATTTTCGATTTCCTGTCAAATTAAAAAAACGGAGTCCCGAGCTCCGGTTTTTTACCAGTTTTTTATTAATTCCGACTTCTTGTTAATTTTACCGAATAAAAAAATAAACTATTTGCGAAATCATACCAACCAGAAGAAGTCCCATCAGAAGGTAGGTATAAGAACCAGCTCGGCGCTGGAATCTTTTTCGGATAAAACTCCGGTAAATAAAAATTACCATAATCCCCTCCAGACCCAGGAAAATAGCGCCGGTTAATCCGATAACGTCAATAAAATTTTTAAGACCGGCTAAGTAAAAAGCCAGAGGAATAAAGCAAGCCATAGCCCAGGAAACCCTTTGCGGTAATTTTAAATCGTACCAGAAAATTTTCTTTAAAGTTAAACCAAGGGTAATAAAAGAAGTAAAGGTAGTAATCAAACCGAAGAAAAAACCAATATGAACTATTCTATTACCAACGCCTTCACTAAATCCTAAGATAGCATCTTTGGTAGTCTCAGCCCCACTGACTCCAAGAATAGTGAAGATAAAGAAAAGATAACAAGCAGTAGCAACAATAATCCCCAGACTAATAACTTTAAATAATTTTCTACGGTCACGCTCAACCATTTCTTTTACTTCCGGCACCAGAGCAATGCCCCAGAGAGAAAAAAGAACCACCCCGTAAGGTAAAGCCATTGAGTGATAATTAAAAGTAGCCAAATTTTCCAAATTAATAAAAGAAAAACCCTTAAAGAAAAACAGAACTAATAAACCAATAAAAACTGCTTGAATTATCAGTTGAAATGAAGCAATGGTCGCCGTCCCGCGGTAAACCAAAAATGAGCCGAGAATAAAGAAAATTAGAACATACAAGATAAGAGGCCCGCCGACAAAAGAAGAAAAAAACATATATAAAAAATGGCCACCCAGAATAAGGTAAGCTAGAAGAGCGCCAATTAAACCAAAAGAAGAAATTATAAAACTCAGTTTTTTGGCCTTAGAACCTAAATATTCCTCAGCATAACCAGGAATTCTGGCTACTCGATGAGTATCGCGCGCTACTTCACCGAGAAGAAAATGAACCATAATGGCCAACCCGGCAATAACTAAAAAATATACAACCACCACTAAAAAACCAGTCTGCATAGCCACATAAGGCAAACCAAAAATTCCTACCCCAATGATAGTACCGGCGAAAACAGCTAATATTTTGACCATGCTCATATTCCAACTATATTGCCAAACTTTGCACAAATTCCTTTATATCTTCGGGTACTGGCACTTCACGCTTCGGGCTGACGCCTGGATAACGCCAGGCCGTAATTATCTTAATTTTATTTCCAACCGTCTGGTACATTAGCCAAATTTCAGTCGGGTATTTTTTACTGCCAGTTGGCTGCATAACGGCTGTTGTGTCCGGCGCAATCCCCTCTTCTTTGCGTTGATAACTGTTTAGCAAACGTCTTAATCTGCTTTCGGAAAGTCCGTACTGACGCATTTTTTGCGCTGCATGTCTGGTCCAGATAACTCGTTCATTATCCTTTGGCGGTTTGAAATACATATTTATTACATAATTTTTAACCTATAATCATCACCAACGGTTTTTTGCCAATTTTATTCAAGAGGAAATCACCAATGCTGTTTTTTATCTTCTTTCTAAAATCGGGTTTTAATCCGTATCGCCGGATTAATTTACTAACCTTATTTTTTGTTTCGGAGATTACCTTATCATTTAAAACCAAGCCTTGAAAAGTAACTCCAATCTCCGGTCGATGTTTTTTTCTTGCGGACAAGCTAATAACACAAACTCCTGATTCAGCCATTTTCCGGCGGATTTGGAGTATTTTCCCCCTTAAAACCCTTACTTTTCCACCCTCGACTACAATAAATAAACTGGGTAATTTTTTAGGAAGCACTCTAGCCGCGCCCTGCTCATCTATTTCCAGAATCTGACCGTTATAGAGCATAAAACAATTTTTTCCTTTAATACCAACACTTCTAGCTAACTCTATGTGTTCAGCCTGCATATAATGTTCACCCTCAATGGGGATAAAAAATTTAGGCCTGGTCAGTTTGAGCATTTCTTTTAAATCTTCCTGGAATGCATGCCCTGAACTATGAACACCCAAGCCCAAAACTGGTTGATAAATTATTTTGGCGCCCTGGTCAACTATATTGTCCATCATCCGATGAATAGCTAATTCATTCCCGGGAATAGCTGAAGAAGAAAAAATTACTGTATCCCCTTTTCTGATTTTTACCAGCCGGTGTTCGTTTCGGGCTATTCTGACCATTGACGAACCCTCCACTCCCTGGGCGCCGCCGGCTAAGACAAGAATTTCTTTGTCGGAATATTCTTTAATTTTATCCAGGTCAATAAGAAGTTTAGGCGGAATCATTAAATAACCCAGTTCTTGAGAAATAGCCACACTCTTTTTAATTGAAAGTCCAGAAATAGCTATTTTCCGTCCGTGTTTCTGACAAACGCTAATTACCTGTTGAATTCGACTAATTAAGGTGGAAAATGTGGTAAAAATAATTCTTCCCTTGGCCTGGCTGACAATTGAATCAATCACCTTGCCTACTTCTTTTTCTGAAACTGCCCGACCCGGCAGAGTGGCGTTAGTGCTGTCAGAAAGAAGAGCCAACACTCCCTGTCTGGCAAAATTTCTTAACCTCTGTTTTTTTATCGGCTGCTGGTCTACTGGACTTTCGTCAAACTTAAAATCACCGGTGTGAATAACTATGCCCAGGGGCGTTTTAATAGCCAGACCAACGCTATCCGGGACATTATGAACGACCCGGAAGGGGTCAATCTCAAAAATACCTAATGAAAAAACCTGTTCGGGTTTAATAACTTTTAATTTTATATTCTTCAA
>CAZMTM010000002.1:17910-18561 GCA_964569175.1 uncultured Gammaproteobacteria bacterium
TTCTAAACGATTTTGAATTAAACCAATCGTTAGTTTGGTGGCAAAAATTGGCGGATTGCCCAGCTTTTTAACTAGATAAGAAATACCACCTATATGGTCAAGGTGTCCATGGGTAATCACCACTCCCTTGATCCTGGCTCTATTTTTCTCCAGATAACCGATATCCGGCAGAATATAGTCTACGCCGGGCAAATCTGGTCCGGGGAAATCAAAACCTAGATCAATGACAATAATATCTTTGTCGCATTCAAGAACAGTACAATTTTTTCCTACCTCCTCGGCACCGCCGAGGGGAATAATTTTTAATTTCATCATTACTACAAATTACAAATTAACTACAAATATATAAACTACAAATTTTATTGCGGATTTTTTACCTCGTCAGATACAGGGTAAAGCGAAGTTTTCTTTTTAATAGTTTTGTAAACATTCTCAATGAAGTCGCCGCCGGCATAACCAACTACAAAGGCAAAAGGAGCGCTGTTTTTAAAAGCAAGGGCTACTACCATACCAATGATACCGGAGAGAAACATCATGGCGAGAAAATAAGGCAGGCGGAAACCAACTTCTTTATAAGAAAATTGATGTTTGATAAAACCAACCAAACCCCTGATAACTCCACCGCTAAATCCAGCCACTAAAATTGTCCAA
>CAZMTM010000003.1:0-16919 GCA_964569175.1 uncultured Gammaproteobacteria bacterium
TTCAAGGATTTAACACTTTTTTTAAGGTCCTGACTCTGAGTGTTTAAAAACTCAAAACGTTCTTTAACTTGAGGGTATTCTTTAGCTATTTCTGGATCAATACCGCCAATTAATTCTAATTGGCGTTTTAATCTTTCTATCTCCTCAATTTCTATTGATTCTTCATTAATTGTCGATTCGCCCCGTGTCAAATCCTGGAGCGATACATTCATTTCATGTTTAATCTCGTCTTCTAGGGCATCTTTTTTTGTTTCCAACCGGGCCAAATCAATTTTAAACTCGTTGATTTTATCGGTAATAACATTTAGTTCAGATTGTTTGTTCTGAATTTTTTTCTGTCCTTCAAATAGCTTGGTTCGTTTCAGACGTTCTTTCTCAGTGAATTGACTTAATTTTTGGTTTAATTGACTGAGTTTTTCATCTAATTTTTCAATTTTTTGCGTTAAACTATTTCTCTCTTCTTGGAGTTTTTTAATTATATTTTCCCCTTGCCCCTGCCTATCTGTTGGAGATGGTATGGTGTCCTGTTTAAAGTATTTTAAAATCTCATTAATTTTTTTGCTTATATCCTGGGCATCCCTTTTTATCTTATTGAGTCCGTCTAAGTTAGAAACCTTGTCCAGATTGTGTGAAAATTCTTTTTGAAGTAAGCTGATTTTTTTTAAATTAGAAAATATTGTATCCTGGTCAACCACGCTTTTTATTTTTTGCCCGATTTGTTTGCCTTGTTTTATTTTTTCTTCTTCAAAGAACAGCTTGGCGCGCAGAGCCGCCTGTTTATCAATATATTCATTTTTGTATTCTAAAAGTTTTTGATGTTCTTTTTGTAGGTTTTGGTATCCACCGCCGACTTCTTCATAAACCAAATTTTCAGATTCTTGCTGGAGGGTGGATAATTCTTTTTCTATTTTTTTCTGTTTTTCTGTTTGTCCGGCCAATTTTTGGTTAATGGCTGAAATTTGTTTGTTGAGACCCTGCCAGAGGCCGCCATAGTATTTTCTTTGCAAACCCCGTAATTTTGTTTCTATCTCTTGCCGTTTTTCTAATTTTTTGACCTGGCGGGTCAAAGATCTCATGTGCGGCCCGATTTCTGTCAGGGCAATTTCAGCTTGATGCAGATTATTTTGGGATTTTTCTATTTTTCTGACTGCCCCATCTCTCTTGATTTGATATTGTTTTACTCCGGTGGCCTCATCAAAGAATTTTTTTCTTTCCAGGGGCGAAGCTTGCAGAATTTGGTCAACCATTCCCTGACTAATAATACTGTAGCTTTTTTGACCGAAATTGGATTTAGCCAGCAGAATCAGAATATCTTGTAGTCTAACCCGACTTTTGTTAATTAAATATTCGCCTTCACCATTGCGGTAAATGCGGCGGGTAATAGTAAATTCTTGATAATCAATTGGCGCGGCGCTATCTTGGTTATTAAAAAGGAGGTTTACTTCAGCCAGATTGAGACGTATTTTTTTATCAGAACCGGAGAAAATAACATCTTGTGATTTTTTACCTCGCAAGGCCTTAGTGCTTTGTTCGCCCAAAGCCCAGCGAATAGAATCAGCTAAATTTGATTTCCCGCTACCATTCGGTCCGACAATAGCGGTGATATTAGGGCTATCTTTTTTTGGTTGGAGGAATTCTAAAACTGTCTTTGCGGCGAAAGACTTAAAACCAACCAGTTCTAATCGTTGAAGATACATAATATTATATTTTAACAAATTTTTAGAAAAAAGTAAAAGGCCCGTTGGTTGACGGACCCTTTATTATTATCGGCAGCGAGGGAAAATGTAAGCTTGCTTACATTTTGACCGAGCGAACCAATAATATAGTAGACAGAGTTTCTCCTCCTACTTTATTCCTTTGGGCTCCAATTGTTTTTTATAGCAGTAATCACCTGTAAATCAGTTTTTTTACCAAAAAGTTCTTCCCAGGCTTTTCTTGAAGCGTAGCCATTTCTGATAAAGACACTGCGGCTGCAACATTCCAGCATTTTAATAATTTCGTCGGGTCGCCAGTTAAGAAAAATTCTGTGCCAGTGGTCGTGAGTTAATCGGTCGACCATTTTAATGTTGGTTTCGGCATTTGTCCCGCCGCGAGAAGTAGGCACCATGTGATGTTTGGTTAGAATTCGGGCTTTATCAGCTTGGGATAACCCTCTGGGCCGCTTTGATTTTTTGTTTTTCCTGACGTGTCTCTTCTTCTTATTTTTTTTCTTTTTATTATGTTTTTTTCTTGTTTTTTTCTTCTCCCACTCTTTCTCTGTTATCGTCTTTTCCTTCTTTCTCTTTTTTCTCACCTTCTTCTGTAATGGTTTTTCCTCAGAATTTTTTTTAGAGACCACATTCCCTCCCTTTATATTTAAACAAAATTGTCCCGACTAATACTAAATTGGGACAAATTTATTTATTAAACGAGCTGTTTTTATTATAGCAAGTTTTATGTTTTAGACAAGTCTTTTGTTAAGAGCTTTTTGGGCCGCAGCTGCCTCGGCTTCTTGCTTACTTTTGCCCTGACCAGTAGCTACCATTTTATTGTTTAAAAAAACGCCAATGGTAAATTTTTTGGCGTGGGCTGGACCGGCCTCTTCTAATACTTTATATTTCGGAGTAATTTTGAATTTACCCTGAATAATTTCCTGAAAGCTACTTTTTGAATCTTTAAATAGCTGATTTTTAAGAATAGTATCTAAGCGGGGCAAAAGCTTTTGGCGGATGAATCTTTCCACTTGACCAAGCCCCTGGTCTAGATAGATTGCCCCAACCAATGCTTCAAAAGTGTTAGCCAGAATGGTTTCTCTAGCTTTTCCTTTAGAGATAGATTTGCTTTTACTCAGATAAAGATACTGGTTAATTTTTAGTTTAGCGGCTACCTCACTTAAACTTTTTCTATTAACCAGATTTGAGCGGAAAACAGTTAATTCCCCTTCTGGCTTGGCAAATCTTTTATAAAGGAACTTGGTAACAATTAATTCAAGCACGGCATCACCCAGAAACTCCAGTCTTTCATTATGAGGTAAAGTAAATCCGGGATGTTCGTTTGGATAAGAGCGGTGGACCAGTGCTTGGTTTAATAAATCTTTGTTTTTAAATTTGACGCCAAGGCTTTGTTCAAATTTGGTCAGATTTTTCATAAGATTTTTACTTATTCTTTCTTTTTCTTTTTCTTTTTCTTTTTTATTGCTTGTTTATCGGTTTCTTCTGGATGTTCTTTCTTGTAATCTTCGTAAATAGCTCCTAAAACTCCATTAATAAATTTGCCAGAGGTGTTTCCGCCAAAAGCTTTGGCAATTTCTATTGCTTCATTAATGGCTACTTTGGGCGGTGTTTCTTTGGATAGAACTAGTTCAAAAATGCCTAATCTAAGAATATTTCTATCAACCAGAGTTATTTGATTAATTGGCCATTGCGGAGCGTATTTTTTGATATAAGAATCAATTCTTTCAATATGTTCCAGGACATTTTTGGTTAAACTTTCGGCGAATTCTTTACCCTCAAAGTCTATTGGAGCAAATTCTTTAAGGTTTCGCTGAGTAATTTTTTCTATGTCAATTTTAGACCTCAGAATTGATTTATTGAAGTCCCACTCGGCTAAAGTTTGTAAGGTAATAGTGCGAGCTAAATGCCGTTGAGCCATAGATTTTGTTAATTATCAACAGTTTAATTATTTTTTTTCTTTCTTTTCTTTTTTTTCTTTCGTTTCTTTTTTTTCTTTCGTTCCTCTTTTTTTCTTTTTCAATTTTGGAGCAATAATTTCTCGGTTGAGGTAAGTTCCGCAAAATGGACAAACCCGATGTGATAGCATTGGTTTTTTGCATTTAGGACAGATGAACAGATTTATTTTTTTAAGACGATGCTGATAACGTTTAATTTTTTGACGGGTTTTTGATCTTTTTTGGGTTGGTAGAGCCATAGATAGTTTTAAAATTTAAATTGGTAATTAAAAATGTAAATTTGTTTAAACTAATATTAGCATAGTTATGTTTAAATAGCAACACCCTTTAATTGGTTTTTAGGGTTATTCACAGGTTATCCCCAATTTGTTAACTTAAAATAACTATCAGTTATGTTTTTATAATGTTATAATGTTCAACAGTTGCTCTAATATATTAATACAATTTATGGAAGTTTTAGACAGAAAACAACTTTGGCAGGCGGTTTTAGGGGATTTAGAATTATCGCTTTCTAAAGCTAATTTCAAAACTTGGTTTCAAAACACCTTAATTTTTCAGATAAAAGATGATGGCGAAACAGTTATTGTTGGTGTCCCCAATACCTTTACTCTGAACTGGCTTGAAAAAAAATATCACAAGGCTATCCTCAGCGCCCTTCAGAGGGCAACTGATAATAAAGTTAGAAAAGTACTTTATAAAGTGGAAGTAGCCCGTTCTCCCAGGGTAGCCAAACCGGTCAGTATTGATTTGAAAAAAATAGCTGGTCGGGGAGAAACAAAACTTAACGGCCATGGTCTGAATCCAAGATATACTTTTGAAAATTTTGTTGTTGGTGCTGGAACAGAGTTGGCTTATGCCGCCGCTTCAGCAGCCATCAAACAATCGGGGAAAAAATATAATCCCCTTTTTATTTACGGCGGAGTCGGACTGGGTAAAACCCATCTTCTTCAAGCCGTCGGTCATGCCATTTTAAAGAAGAATTCAAAAATGAAAGTTCTTTGTACTAATGCCGAGAAATTTACTAATGAATTTATTCGAGCGATTGGCGATAAAACTATGGAAAAGTTCAGGGAAAAGTATCGAGAGTTGGACGTTCTTTTGATGGATGATATTCAATTTATGTCCGGGAAAGAAAAAACTCAGGAAGAATTTTTTCATACTTTTAACAGTTTGTATCAGGAAGGAAGACAAATAGTTATTACTTCTGATCGGCCGCCAAAGTCCATTCCGGCCTTAGAAGATCGATTAATCTCTCGTTTAGAGTGGGGTCTAATTGTTGATATCTCTCCGCCCGACCTGGAAACCAGGATAGCTATTTTAAAAGTAAAATGCCAAGAGAGAAAATATAATTTAAGCGAAGATATCCTCCAATACTTAGCCAGCCAGATTCAGAATAATGTTCGCGAATTAGAAGGGGCGTTAAATAAATTGATTGCCCACCACGAGCTTCATGGAGCGGAATTAGATCTACCGACGGTTAAGAATATCCTGACCAGTCTGGCTACTCAGCCCAAGAAAGGATTTATTCAATCAAAGCAAATAATTGAAACAGTAGCTAATTTTTATGGAGTTAAAATTAGTGAGATGACTAGCGTTTCTCGTAGAAGAGAATTAGTTGGCCCGCGCCAGGTAGCCATGTATTTATTAAGAGAGGAGATAGATGCTTCTTTTCCTTTGATTGGTAAAGAGCTGGGTAATCGCGACCATACCACGGCCATGCATGCTTATAATAAAATAAAGAAGGAGGTTGAGGGGGGGGGCCGGGTTAGACAAGAGATAGATTTGATTAAACAAAGGTTATATAACCAATAAAATCGAGTATTTAGTTTTTGAGCGGAGCAAATTATGTACATAATTAAAGCTTCAGGCAAAAAAGAAAAATTTAGTCCGGCTAAAGTTCACCGTACCTGTATTCGAGCCGGAGCTGATAAATTATTGGCCGACCAGATTGTTACTAAGATAAAAAAGGAAGTTTATAACGGTATCAGCAGCCAAAAAATACTTCGTTTGATTTTACGTTATCTACGTCAACGCAATCCGATAGTAGCTGCTCGTTACGGTTTAAAAGAAGCCATGCTGGGGTTGGGTCCGGGTGGTTTTATTTTTGAAAAATTTATTGTTCGGTTGTTGAAGGCCTATGATTGTCGGGCCTGGTGTCCGCCAATTATTTCCGGCGCCTGCGTTAAGCACGAAGTTGATATTATTGCTAAAACTTTTTCAGATTCAAATTTTTACTTACCAAAGAATCGTCATGAAATAGTATATATGATAGAATGTAAATATCATAATGCCCCGGGGATACGCTGTGGTTTAAAGAATGTGCTTTATGTCTGGGCCAGGTTTTTAGACCTCAATGACGCCGCCAAATTGGGACTAACTAAAAAATTTGATTGTGCCTGGTTGGTTTCCAATACTAAGTTTTCTCAGTCTGCTACTCAATACGCTAAGTGTAAAAAGATGCGTTTACTTGGTTGGAAATATCCGCCTAAAAATGGTTTAGAACGTTTGATTGAAGATAAGAAACTTTACCCGATTACTATTTTAAGAACTCTGGATGCGGATTCACGCGCTAAGCTATTTTCTAAGAATTATATTTTGTGCCAAGATATAATTTCTACCAAAAGAAATGTTTTACAAAAGAAAACGAGAATTAAAAGTAAAAATTTAACTACCCTCATTAACGAAGCGATAAAAGTTTTAAATCAACATTAGTTTATGCTCAATATAGACGATTTGTTAAATCCAAAAAAGAAATCTTCGGCTCAACCGCAAATTGCCGGCGAAAAGGAGAAGGAAAAACTTAAAGAAAAGCTGACCGAGATTAAAATTAAAGAAGTCGAAGAAGAGGTTTCCCGCCGGGCTCGTAAAATCGGCCTTCCTTATATTAGTTTGACCGGTTTTCCAATTGCTCCAGAATCCCTGCGTTTGATTTCTCCAGAAGATGCTTTGCGTTACAAAGTAATTTGTTTTTATCGGACCGAAAGAGAGGCGAAATTAGCTTCAACCCAACCGGAAAATCCATCTTTAGCCGAATTCCAGGGCCAGATTGAAGGGGCCTACGATTTAAAGACCGAACTTTATTTGGTTTCTGAACACAGTTTTAATTTAGCTTATAAACTTTATGCCTCGCTACCCAAGATTACTAAAATAGCCAAGGGGGTAAAGATAACAGCCGAAGATCTTGAACGTTTTAAAGCAAGGATTAAAACGTTCAGGGATTTACATCAGGAAATTCAAAAAGTTTCAGTTTCTAATCTGGTTACTTTGGTTATGGCTAGTGCGGTACAATCTCGTGCTTCTGATATTCATATTGAGGCAGAAGAAAAGGATGTAAAAATCAGGTTTAGAATTGATGGGGTTTTAATTGATGTGGCTGAAATTGATAAGAAATTCTGGGAGAAAATTGTTTCTCGTATTAAACTTTTTTCCAGTCTTAAAATTAATATTACAGATCGGCCCCAGGATGGTCGTTTTACTATTAATTTAGTTAAGGATAAGATTGATGTTCGTGTTTCTTGTCTACCCACTGCTTATGGCGAAAGTGTGGTTATGAGGTTGTTGCGTTCCTCAATCACTGAATTGACTTTTGAAAATTTGGGTCTACGCGATCGCGCTTTTGAACAATTAAAAAAAGAGATAGAGAGGCCAAATGGGATGATTATAACCACCGGTCCGACTGGTTCAGGCAAAACCACCACCCTTTATGCTGTCTTAAATAAATTAAATGCTCCAGAAACTAAAATAATTACCCTAGAAGATCCAATAGAATATCGTTTAAAAGGAATTAATCAGAGTCAGGTTGACAAGGCCAAGGATTATACCTTTGCCAAAGGCCTTCGTTCAATCCTGCGTCAAGACCCGGACGTGGTAATGGTGGGCGAAATTAGGGATTTAGAGACAGGTGAGATTGCTATTCAGGCGGCTCTAACCGGCCACCTGGTTATTTCTACCCTTCATACTAACGATGCTTCCGGCGCTATTCCCAGACTTCTTTCATTGGGAACAAAACCATATCTTTTGGCTCCAGCGATTAATGCGATTATTGGCCAGAGATTGGTGCGCCGAATTTGCGAGAAGTGCAAAGAAGAGATAACTTTAGCGCCTGAAGTTTTAGAAAGGGTCAAGAGGATTTTATCCGAAATACCGGAAGCATCCGGGGTGAAAGTAGATTTAGAAAAACTAAAATTTTACCACGGTCGGGGTTGTCCAGAATGTCAGGGTTTGGGATATCACGGCCGAGTTGGTATTTACGAAATTTTTACCATCAGCAAAGACATTGAAAAAACAATCTCTGGGGGCGATACTTCAGAGTATAAAATGAAAGAATTATCCCAGAAACAGGGGATGGTTACTATGGTTCAAGACGGATTATTAAAGGCCCTAGACGGAATTACGGCCGTTGAAGAAATATTCAGAGTGATTGAGTAATTAAAAATTTGAGATCAAAAATTTTAGATCAAAAAATCCCGATTGTTCGGGATTTGTATTTTTCTGGAATAATAATGTTGACAAATTTTTAAAGATTGCTACCCTGTAATACAGGGGTAGACATTTTGGCATTAATTTTTTTGCTTGTTAATTAACAAAGGAGGGGATATGTTTGGCAAAAAGAAATTTGGTTTACCGGAGTTTTTAAGAATCTTGAAGAGAAAGCCCAGTCCTAGTAGAGATATGGTCCAATTTGGCTTTAGCCTTTTAGAAAGTCAGGGTATCAAGATTACTGTTAAGGAGGACATTAAGCAAGCAATATTTACGGCTCAAAGAGCAATAACCGCGATTAAGCAGGTTATAACTAACGATAAAAAGAGATTTGAAGGTATTGAGTCAAGAATTGAGATGATAGGTGCTGCCATCAAAAAAGAGCTAGAGATACTTATTGAGTCTATGGAGGTAGCCGCTCAAAAAAGGGTGGACCGACTTGATGCTATCTATAAGAAAAAAATAGGCAAACTGCAGGCCATGATAGACAAAGAAACTAAGGTAACGGATCGAAAAGTAGCTTTGATTAATGTCCAGCTCAAAAATCGGGTAATCGTTACTGAGAAAAAAGCTAGAAATGAAATTAAACAACTTCGCCGGGGGATGAAAAAAGAAATTAGGATAATTCAAAATTCTTTAATTAAGTCTGAGGCAAAGGAGAAGGGTCTTAAGATTATATTGAAAGAATTTTATCAAATAGAAAAGTTCGTTTCATAATTTTTTATTCAGTTCCTTAAAAGGGGTCCGTAATAACGGACCCTTCTTGATTTGACAAAAGGAATAAATTTGATAAGATTATCTATATGACTAAAATAAATACAGCTGACCAAATTTTGAGAGAACGCTGGCAGGAAAAAACCAGAAAGGACCGGGGTAGTGAGAGGCGCTGGAAAGTTAATATTGAGGATTTAGGAAAAATGATTGAAGCGGTAAAAAATAAAAAAGAGCGTGAAGAGCTCTTGGATATTTTGAATAAATTGAAAGAGAATTGTCAGGGATATGTTAGATTGAAGAATAATTATTTAGAGACTCGCCGGGAAGCACGAGAAAAATCATCTGGGCATCAAAAAGAAAATAAAGAAATTGAATTGGCTGATTTTGCCCGACAGGCTAAACACAAAGTAATTGTCGATAGTTTAAATATTCTTTCTCGACTTTTTTCCAGATATGGTCTGGATAATTCCTGGCGCGATAATTTTGTCAGCCAGGACCAGATCGGAGACTGGGCTTTTGAAATGGGTAAAGATTTAAATCAGGAATTGAGTAAAGAAGATTAAATTATTAGTTTAACTTTAGCTAATTTTTCAATTAAATCCTTTGGCTCAACTTGAGTAAGGATTTTTTTATTTTCCTGCTCCAGATTATATTCAATCGCTTCCTTCAGGGGAGTTCCTTGTTTGGCTTTCCAATTTCTAATTTTCACAATTAGATTTTTTATTTTGGCGAATTCTTCTTCAATTTTTTCATTAACCATGTTTTTGTTTACTTTTGGCCAGTCAGAGATTATCAGGAGATTTTTAGAATTAGAAGATTGCCAGATTTGTTCGGTTACAAAAGGAATAAATGGATGAAGTAATTTTAATAGATTGGTTGTAATAAATTGTAAGATACAGATTGTATTATCTTTTAGTTGTTCATCGTCTGTTTGAAATTTGCTAATTTCTAAATACCAATCAGCAAATTCATGCCAGGTAAACTCATAGATTTTCTGGGCCGCTTCGCCTAATTCATAGTTTTCAATTTTTTGTGTTACTGAATCAATCAAATTATTCCATTGTGAAAGAATCCATTTGTCGGCTAGGGTGGTTGGCTTAATGTCTTTAGAGTTATAAATTGCGGTGTTGTTGGTAGATGGAAACCGAATTTGAATGAAGCGATTAATATTCCAGAGCTTATTAATAAAATTTCTGGCCGCTATCATGGCTCTTTCGTCAAAGCGGATGGCCTGTTGCTCACGATTGGTTTGATAAATTAAACCGAATCTAGTGGCGTCGGCTCCATATTTATCAATTAGTTCTAATGGGTCAATGCCAGTACCTAAAGATTTGCTCATCCGCCGACCTTTTAGGGTAAGAATAGTGGCATGGATATAGACATTGTTAAAAGGGATTTTTTTAGTGAATTCTAAAGAAGAAAAAACCATTCTGGCTACCCAGAGATAAAGAATATCCCGAGCGGTTGAAAGAAATGAAGTTGGATGATACTTTTTTAAATCTTCAGTTTTTTCCGGCCAGCCCAGAGTAGCAAATGGCCAGAGGGCTGAAGAAAACCATGTATCAAGTACATCTTCGGACTGTTTGAATTGCCTGGCGCCGCATTGGGGGCATTTGGTCGGTTTTTTAACCGAAACAACAAAGCACTCTTTTTTATTACCATCCTGACAGAACCAGACCGGCAGTTGGTGCCCCCACCAGAGTTGGCGAGAAATACACCAATCTTCAATTTTGGCCAGCCAGTCAAGATAAACCTTTTTATATTTCTTCGGAATGATTTTAACTTTGTCTTTTTCAACCACTTTACTGGCCGGCTTGACTAACTTGTTCATTCTGACAAACCATTGAGTGGAAATTTGCGGTTCAATTGGCGTGCCGCAGCGGTCACAAAGAGAAATCTGGTGTTCATAGTTTTCTTCTTTTTCTAAAAGACCTAAATTTTTCAACCGGTCAACGATTTTTTGTCGGGCTTCTAAAACCGGTAACCCGGCATATTCTCCCGCCTCTTTAGTCATTTTACCGTCTGGACCAATCACATTAATTATGGTTAATTTATTTTCCTTACCAATTCTCCAGTCAGTATTATCATGAGCCGGGGTGATTTTTACTGCGCCAGTGCCGAATTCGATATCAACTAGATGATGGGCAATTACCGGAATTTCACGGTCCATAATTGGCAGAATTAGTTTATACCCGATTAATTTTTCGTATCTTTCATCCTTGGGATTTACGGCTACCGCCGTATCACCGAGCATTGTTTCCGGTCGAGTGGTAGCTACAATAACAAACTTATCTTTATCTTGTTGGAATGGATATTTAATGTACCATAATTTTCCGGTTTCTGTCTGGTATTTTACCTCAATATCGGAGATAGCCGTTGAACAGCGCGGACACCAATTAACGATTCGCGGACCGCGGTAGATATAACCCTTTTTCCAGTAGTGGATAAAGGCGGTTTGGACTGCTTTAACGTATTCTTTATCCAGAGTGAATCTGGTTCTTGACCAGTCGCAGGAACAGCCCAATTTTTTAAGTTGTTCTAAAATCAGACTGCCGTACTTTTCTTTCCATTGCCAGACGCGTTCGGTGAATTTTTGGCGGCCCAATTGCTGACGAGTTAAGTTGTTTTTAGCCAATTCTTTTTCCACCACATTTTGGGTGGCAATACCGGCGTGGTCTGTGCCGGGCAGCCAGAGGGTTCTTTTACCCTGCATCCGTTGATAACGAATGATAATATCCTGGATGGTGTTATTCAGGGCATGGCCCATATGAAGCGAGCCGGTAATATTAGGCGGGGGAATAGAAATAGAATAGGTTTTTTTTCGTTGCCCGGGCAGTTTGTCGGGATTAAAAAAGCCGCTGGTTTCCCAGAGTTGATAAATATTCTCTTCATATTTTTGCGGTTCGTATCGTTTTTCCATAATTACTGATTTATATCTATAAATATTTTAACAATAAATTTATTTTTTAGCAAGCCGAAGTTTTGTATAATACAAGAGAGAAGATTGACAAATTTCGGCAGTTTGCTATGTTTATTAACGGTTGTTTAACAAGGAGGATTGAATGAAATATAAGATAGTTTTAGAATATTTACCATTACCCATGGATATTTTAGAGAAATTTTCAAAGGCGTCGAAAATAGAAAACTCTGAAGGAGAGCCGATATCAATCACTAACCCCAGGCGGAAATTCAAAGAAGAAGTATTTTTTGAAACAAGTGACAGGGATGAAATTCCGAATATTATTAAAAAGCTTATTTGGCAGAGGGCCAAAAACGATTCTCACGATTTTATTGTTAAAAATTTATTTGAAATTGACCAAAAACGTCATGAAATTCAGATTAAATTTTTAACGGAAGAAGTTCAGCCCATTTATTATCTTGTTGTAGCCGAATTAATGAGAGATCGGTCCCTGGGTCAAAAAGTTGATAATGGTCTGGTTATGCTTGGCGCGCTTGAAAGCGGTTGGGCAGAGACGCGAATTCTCGTCAGTGACGATGGCCCGGGAGAAGAGAAGAAGCTTAAGTATTACGTGCTTAAAGCAGTTGCCAGATTTGTAGCACAAAGAGTTCTCAATTGGGATGTAAAAAGAATTTTTAAATTTAAAAATGGCCAACGAACCGAAATAACAAGCAAAAATCATCCGATTAAGACCCAATTTGAAGAACTGCAGAAAAATTTGAATGACCTTTTGGCCAAGAATAAGGGAAAATCGCCGGAATAAATGGCGAATATCTCTCTTTATAAGAAGATAAAATAAAACTTTTAATACCGGATGCTGATGTGTCTGGTATTTTTCTTTTTACCCAATTTTAATTTAATGGTAATTGTATTTTTAGGCAAAATGTTTTTTACCCGGCCAGCCCATTCAATTGCGGTTATGGTGTTAGATTTACCCAGCCAGTCTTTTATGCCAATGTCAATTAAATCCTGGCCGGATTTTAGCCGATAGGCATCTACATGACAGAAATTTAGAGTTTGGTTTACTGACTGACGAACGGAATTTGGAATTTTATATATTTTCATTAAAACAAAAGTTGGGCTGGTAATAGTTTTTTTAATACCCAGTCCTTGAGCCAGACCTTTAATTAAAACTGTTTTTCCGCTGCCCAATTCGCCAATTAAGGCAATCACTTCTCCACCGCAAAATTTTTGGGCTATTTTTTTGCCCAGTTTAATGGTTTGTTGTTCTGATTTGGTAATAAATTGTTGCATTTGACAGAAAAATAACTATTTGTTAAAATAATAGTAGATTTTTAGAAAGGAGGTGTTTCAAATGATCGGTCTCTGGATTAATCTAGGGATAATAATTAGCTTTTCAATTTTCTGGTTCTGGTTTTTGGGCTGGTTTTGTGATAAAGATAGTTTCTGGAAATTGCTAAGCAGGGTTATTCTAATAGTTATTTTGATGGATTGTGTGGTTACTTTCATTGGTCAGCCGCCTGAGTACTGGTTAGATTATTCAAAGTGTGTTGAAGGAAGTTTGCCCGGAGCAATGCTTTTGAGCTTACACCCGCTTAGTTTTACTTTTGGTATAATTTTGGAGGTTATGCTGGTCACCTTTACCGTTTATACAATCTGCCAATCACCCTTTTTCTTACAAGTAGTTTTCTTTGCCCTACTTATCGGACACACTCATGGTGGTGGCTGGACCTGGTTGCGCTCTTGGTTGCAGAAAGATATAGAGATTCTGATAGGGAGGGAGATGAGTATCCCGGGTGACATTTTTTATTGGGACTTTACCCGATATATATCCTATCTTCTTCTGGCTATCATTATCACCATCATTTTTAGGAAAATGCATCGTTTTAAATAAAGCCGGTATATATAGAAAATATGTGCTGGCTTTTAAATTTCTAGATTTGGTTTTACTTTTATTTTACGCCAATTATTGGTTAAATTATTTATTTCTTTAGTTTTTAGATTTTGATATTTAAAATAGCCAGCGGCGGCAATCATTGCCGCGTTGTCAGTGCAGAGATTTTTAGGCGGTATTAGAAGATTTATCTGAAACGGCAGGTTATAAACATTGATTTCTAATTGTTTTCTTAGTTGGCTGTTGGCCACTACTCCCCCGCCGAGAATAATAGATTTTACCTTAAACTGTCTGGCAGCGCGGATAGTTTTGGCAATCAGTACGTCAATTATGGCCTGCTGGGTTTCGGCACAGACAGCTCTAATAAATTTTGTTTTTTCCTTACCTATTTTTTGCGATAATTTTTGTCTTTTCACTAAATAAAGGACAGCCGTTTTCAACCCGGAAAAACTAAAATCAAAATCTTTACTTTTGAGCATTGGTCTTGGCAGCTCAAAATTTCTAATTTCTGCTTTGCGGTCTGATTTGGCGGCATATCGGGCAATTATCGGTCCACCCGGATAGCCAATATCTAAAAGCTTGGCTGTTTTATCAAAACATTCTCCAGCTGCATCATCGCGGGTCTGGCCAATTTTTTTATATTGACCAGGCTTTTTCATTAACCCCAGTTCAGTATGTCCGCCCGAGACTATAAGGCAGATGGCCGGAAAAATGTTCTGGAGATGAGAAGGAGAAATTGGGGATTTATCAATAAAATTAGCGTAAATATGCCCGGATAGATGATTAATGGGTAACAAGGGGATTCGCCGGGCATAAGAGAGGGTTTTAGCTACTTCTACACCGACCAGGAGTGAGGTAACTAAACCAGGGCCATTAGTTACGGCAATGAGGTCAATCTTTAAATTAGACAAAGGTTCCAATGCCTCTTTAATCACCGGCAGAATTTTTCCAATATGCGCTCTCGCTGCTACTTCAGGCACAATGCCGCCGTATTGGCGATGAATTGATGTTTGCGACCAGACAATATTAGACAAGATTTTAAGAGTTATACCCCTTTTTGAGGGTTTAACCCGTAAGAGAGAAGCCGCTGTTTCGTCACAGGAGCTTTCAATTCCTAATATAAGCATAGAATTATTGTTAATCTATTGTTGATATAAAGTTATTTTAACACAAAATGTTACTTTGACAAATCTATCTGGTTTTGCTAAGATTCAACCATTAACTATTACACATTAAGCAGTCAACAAATAATTAATAATTTAAACAAATTCTTGTAATATTATGTTTGAATTGACACTTGCTACCCAAAAGCTTATTCGTCAATATCAAATTTGGCATCAATCCCAGCAATCCAAAGAGGGGGTGATAACTGTTAGTGTTGATGAAGTGGCCAGTAAGGTAGCTGCCTTTTATGAGAAGATAAGAGAAGTGGTGGATTGGCGAGAAAAGCATTTGATGCGTCGGGTAGCCATTGAAAGAATATTAAAGAGAAGATTACTCTTAAAAACCAATGTTCAGGATATGGCTGAACCTTTTGTTCTAGAATTAATTCGCGGCGGCCATTTTCCTAGCGACCGGATTGAAAAATCAAAGATTGGGGAAGTCCAGACAATATTAGATAAATATATTTTTATTTTAAAAAACGCTTCATCCTTACCAAGTAATAGAACGCAAAGCGAGTTTTATTCGCAAATTTTGGGTATTGCTGCTTGCGAAGTGGAAGAAACGCTGGACCCGTCTTTTTATTTAAAAGAGAATGCGCTGATAGAATATATGGAGGGCTTGATGAGAAAGAGAATGAGGATAGGGAAAAGGGCTCGGGCGGTTAAAAAAATAAGCGAAGAAGAGGAAAATACCCAGATTTATATTGCTGTTCAGCAAGCCCTTTTTAAATTAGATGTGCCGATTATTACTTATAATCTTTTAAAGTACCGCTACGCTGATTGGTCTGGCCTTCCTCAGCTCAAATTAAGCGAAATTACTGAAAATATTTATTCAATCTGGGATAGTATTGATAATGAACTGTCCCATTTCTTGGCTGATAAATTTTACAAGATTTGTGAAAGATATGATACAGCTTATTTGCTTCTGGGAGATATTATTGCTGAAGACCCGATGGGAATTGAAGAAAAGATTGTTCAGCCAAAAATTTTGGAAAAATTAGTAAAAAAGGTTTATAACCGGCGATTTAAAACGCTCCGGGCAAGGGTGGCCCGGGCTGCTTTTTACAGTACTTTGTCTATTTTTTTGACCAATGTCTTTTCTCTTTATATCCTTGAATTCCCTTTTGCCAAATATGTGATGGGCCATATTCACCAATTAGCCGCTATTTTTGATGTGGCGGCCCCTACTTTTTTGATGTTCCTATTAGTGGTTACTATTAAACTACCCAGAGCCAGCAATCTAAAGCTAGTCATAGATGAGATTAAAAATATTGTCTATAAGGATGAAGTGAAGAATGTCTACGAAGTGGAGCTTTATCCTCGAAGACATTTTATATTTAGGATGATCTTCGGCCTCCTCTATCTCCTGTATTTCTGTGTTTGTTTTGGGGTAATAATCTGGTGTTTATATAAATTAGAATATCCGCCCCTCTCATATTTCCTTTTGATAATGTTCACCTCTTTAATTGCTTTTGCCGGAACCAGAATTAGAAAGAGGTCTAGAGAATTACATATTACTGAAGAAAAAGAAACTTTTTTCCGTGTCATTATTGATATATTTGCTATACCGGTTGTTCGTTTAGGAAAGTGGCTATCAGCTCGCTGGAAAAAAATTAACATTGTTGCCGTGATATTCGTTTTTTTAATAGACACCCCCTTCCTAATGTTTGTTGAATTTTTGGAACAATGGCGCTATTTTTTAAAAGAGAGGAAAGAAGATATCCGTTAGGAACCTTACTAAAACTACCGCCTGAACTTTATATTTTTTACGGCGCCGTCGTCTAACGGTTAGGACACCAGGTTTTCAACCTGGTAACAGGGGTCCGACTCCCCTCGGCGCTACCAAAATTATTTAAATTTAACTTCATTAACTAATCCATAATAGAATAGATTTTATGCTCACACTTCAAAAAGTTAAGAATAACCCTTATGTTCAGGAGTTTATTTACCAAACTGAGATTACTTTACAGGCTCTGGAATATACCGAGCATGGTTTCCGGCACGCTAATCTGGTCTCTAAAAGAGCGGTTGAAATAGCCCAAAAAATTAATCTTAGCAAGAGACAACAAAATTTAGCCGCTA
>CAZMTM010000004.1:0-1549 GCA_964569175.1 uncultured Gammaproteobacteria bacterium
GTATTTATTTTATATGTTTTTATAACTGCGATTATCTGGAGAATAAAAGAGTGGTGATAAATATAAGAATGGTAATTTGGAAAACTAGACCGAGGGATAATCGAATCAGTCCCTTATTCGGGTGGTGAAAAAACTTATGTAAGCTATTAAAACTTTTGAATGGTCGGAATTTAAATAGCTCGTAAAAACTACAAATTATATCCGGCAGTACAGCGCCGCAAATAGCCCAGCTGATTATTTTGAAACTGGCCAGCTCTGCCTGTTTATAAAAAGTAATGGCAAAGGTGGTGGCTACTAGAATATCAATAAAGGCGACATAATAAATAGCTTTCATTCTCTGGCCGCCAGTTTTTCTAAATAATAATTCATCACCGTGCGGGATAGCATCGCATAAAAAATGAGAAAGTAGTCCGAATAAGAAAGCAATGAACGAACTTTTAAGATGTTCGCCGATTAGTATACCGGCAGCCGCATGGATGCTTAAAAACATATATTTTATTTTTTGTTTATGGTAGCAGGAGCGGGGATCGAACCCGCGACACCCGGTTTATGATACCGGCGCTCTACCACTGAGCTATCCTGCCTGGTTGCGGGGGCAGGATTCGAACCTGCGACCTCCAGGTTATGGGCCTGGCGAACTGCCACTGTTCCACCCCGCGATAATTAAATTGTCAAATTCAAATTACTAAATTTGTATCTAATATTTTATAGAATTTATTAAATAAGTCAATTCTTTTTTTTATTGGTGCCGCGGGAGGGACTCGAACCCTCACGGGCTTGCGCCCATACGATTTTGAGTCGTACGCGTAAACCAATTCCGCCACCGCGGCATTTAACAATATCTTAACACATTTTTTTATCTTGTCAAAGCCGTTTAATAGTATATAATTAAAGTATATTCATAATCTTGTAATGGATATGAAAATTATTTCTTTTGTCAATCAAAAAGGTGGAACAGCTAAAACAACCACTTTACTTTCCTTAGCGGCCTATCTTGCTAATTTTGGTAAGAAAATTTTGATTATAGATTTGGATCCGCAGGCTAACGCCACTTCTGGCTTGGGGATTGAAAACAGAAGTAAAGGAATTTATGAAGTTTTAAGTAAACAGATTTCCTTAGAGGGGGGTGTGATGGCAGCGCGCGGTAATCTCTGGCTTATACCAGCTAATGAAAATTTAGCTGGAGCCAACATTGAAATGGTTGATATTCCCGAGAGAGAATCAATCTTAGCCAAAATCCTTAGCTCACCTTTTGTTCAGGATTTTGATTTTGTTTTTATAGATACCCCACCTTCGTTGGGTTTAACTACTGTTAATGCTTTGGTGGCCTCAAATTACGCCCTGATTCCGGTTCAGGCGGAATATTACGCCCTTGAAGGCCTGGGCCAGCTTTTACATACCATTAATTTAGTTAGAGAAAATTTACGGTCAAATCTGGGTATTTTAGGGGCGGTCTTAACTATGTATGACAGCCGCGGCCGCTTGTCCGGCGAGGTCTGGGAGGAATTGTATAGACATTTTCCTCATAAAATTTTTCGAACGGTTATTC
>CAZMTM010000004.1:1559-14643 GCA_964569175.1 uncultured Gammaproteobacteria bacterium
CAATGTTCGTTTGGCTGAGGCGCCGAGTTATGGAAAGACTATTTTGGAATATGCCCCCCATTCCCGGGGAGCCCGAGCTTACAAAAGACTGGCCAAAGAATTTATTTTAGATTTTTTAAATAATTAATTATGCCATTAGGACGTGGTTTAGGGTCCTTAATCCCTCCGAAGACAATTAAAAAAATTACTGAAGAAACCCTGGCTGAAACCGGCGAGCGAGTTTTATTAATTCCTATTAATCAAATTGCACCCAACCCCGAGCAACCAAGGAAGAATTTTTCACATCCAGAAATGGAAGGGTTGATTAATTCAATTCGCGAGTATGGTATTATTCAGCCCTTGATTTTGACTGAAGTTAGTCAGGACCATTATCAAATAGTGGCTGGCGAGCGTCGCTGGCGAGCGGCTAAGGTTTTAGAATTGAAAACCGTACCAGTCATTATCCGTTCGTTTAAAGATAGTGAAAAATTAGAAATAACCCTAATTGAAAATATTCAAAGAAAAGACCTTAATCCAATGGAAAAAGCCCGGGCTTATCATCGATTAATTGAAGAATTTAATTTAACCCAGGAAAAAGTAGCTAAAAAGTTAGGTAAGGCCAGGGCTAGTATAGCCAATACTTTAAGGCTTCTAACCCTGTCCGAATCAATTCAAAAAGCGATTGAAGAAGAAAAAATTACCGAAGGTCATGCCAAGGCCTTGCTTTCAGCCAGTACGCCGGAAAAGCAAAAAGCTTTGATTAAACGAATTTTGGGTTTGGGGCTGACGGTTCGCGAAACAGAGAAGATAGTTCAAGGCAAGAGGGTTCGTAAGAGTATCGAGATAGACCCAATTCTTTTAGAAAAGGAACAGGAATTAGCCAGAGTTTTAGGAACTAAAGTGAGAATCAAAAAGAAACGGAAGGGAGGCAGTTTAGTTATTGAAGTTTATAGTGATAAGGAGTTAGATATTTTAGTTGATAAATTGATGAGTCTACGAGACGAGAGTTTTTAAATTAGAGAATTAAAAATAACTCGTCTCTGACATTGCCTATGAAATATATTCTGGCGATTGACATTGGCGGAACAAAAATTGCCGTGGGAATAGTTAATTTTAGCGGCAGAGTTTTGATTAAACTGGTTAAACCAACGGCTATAAAAGCCGGAGCAAAAGGAATAATCCGTCAGATTATCAGAATGGCTCAACAGGTAATTAGTAGTCAATCTTTAGCTATCAAGAATCTGTCAGGCATTGGCATTGGCACGGCTGGGACATTGGATGTTAGTAAGGGAGTAATTATTACTTCACCTAATTTACCGGGATGGAAGAATGTACAAATAGTTAAGTCAATTAAGCAGGTTTTTAAGGCGCCTGTTTTTTTAGATAATGATGCTAACGCCGCCGCTTTAGGTGAATGGATGTTTGGGGCAGGCCGGGGAACGAAAAATATGGTTTATCTCACCGTTAGCACTGGTATTGGCGGAGGCATTATAATTAACAACCAGCTTTATCGCGGACAGGGTAATGCCGGAGAATTAGGTCATATGATTATTGAGCCTAATGGACCAAAGTGTGGTTGCGGGAACTATGGGTGTCTGGAAGCTTTCTCTTCGGGTACAGCTATTAATCAAGAAGCTAAAAAAGCACCCAAAAATAATTTAATCTGGCAATTGGCTAAGGACAAAAAGAATGTATTAAATGCCAGTTTAGTTTTTAGAGCGGCCAAATTAAAAGATAAGTTTGCTCAACAGATTATTTCGCGCGCCTTGACTGCTCTGGGTATTGGCGTAGTTAACATCATTCATATTTTTCATCCGGATAAGATTATTCTGGGTGGGGGAGTGATGAATAACAAAAAATACATTTTGCCATTTTTAAGAATGTTTGTTAAGGGGAAAATAATGCCCGGCTTTAAAAAGAATATTAAGATTCAGGCCGCTGGATTGGGTCAGGACGCCGGTTTAATTGGCGCGGCTGCTCTGGTGATTAAAAGATTTAAAAAATAATTTAAATAATAAATAATTTAGATTGACCAGCAGTTTTAAAAACTAGAAATTATCAATATGAAAATCGGAGACCAAGTCTCCGTTTTTTGTTCTATTGACGAGATTTTAAAAAAATGTTATCTTTAAAGCAGTGTTTTTAAAAAGGAGGTAATTAATGAATTTGCGAGAGAGAGCCAAAGAATTGATGCAGCATAATTTTGAAGCAACTGGCAGACAATACATCACACCCGCCTGGCCGCATTACCGTTATCAATGGTTTTGGGATTCTTGTTTTCATGCCATTATTTGCGCCGACTTAGAAATGAAAGATTTAGCTAAAAATGAAATTAAAAAACTTTTGGCATGGCAGAGAAAAGATGGGTTTATCCCGCATATGATTTTCCATAGACAATCTTGTTGGTATGATATTGAACGCTGGACATTTAAGGATAGAAAATTTCACAGTAACTATACCCAACCACCAGTAATGGCTCTGGCCCTTAAGGCAATCAATGACCCTGTATTTACCAGAGAGGCTTTAGCCAAGGTAATTAAGTTTTACCTTTATTTTTTGGAAAAACAGGATCCTGATGTTGATGGACTTATTTCTATTTGTCAGCCTTATGAAACTGGTCGTGATACTGACCCAACCTTTGACTTTATTAAATCATGGCACCCTGGACTTGGTTTAATTGGATATCTTGAGATGCTTCTAAAATTAAATTGTCCTTATACTAAACTGGGGTGGGACATTAAGAAAATCTGGCAACTGGACAGGTTTAATATAGAAGACGTGATGTTTAACTGTATTTGGGTTGATGGAATGCGAATCCTTGGAGAGATGGTTGAGGACGAAAGAGAGAAGAGGGTAATAAAACACCTGGCCGATTGGGTTGAATCTGCTATTTACCGAAAGATGTGGAATGAAGAAGATAGAATTTTTTACGCTCTGGATAGCCGGCACCAGCAGATTAAGAGCTTATCTATTTCTAATCTTTTTCCTCTAATTCTTGATAATATTCCAGAAAGGATGCTCAAGGGTTTGGTTGAGCATTTGACTAATCCACAAGAATTCTGGACCAGTTATCCCGTTCCATCTACAGCGGTTAATGACCCTGGTTTTCGGTCCGATTATAAGCGGGGTGCGGCGCTGTGGCGAGGTCCGGTCTGGATTAATACAAACTGGTATTTAATTCGCGGTTTGGTCAAACACGCTCAGAAATATCCATTTTTATTGGATATCGCCGATATTATTGCTAAAAAAACTATTGAGATAGTGAAAAAAGAAGGCTTCTGGGAGTGCTATCATCCGTTTACCGGCCAGGGGCTGCGTGTGGAAAACTTCGGTTGGTCCGGATTAGTGATTACTTTTGAAAAAATATTAAGTCGTTCGTTTTAAACGGACGACTTTTTACTTGACGAAAAGAAGAAAATGTTATATCCTTAAAGCAGTCCTTAACAAGGGAGGAAAATTATGAGAAGGAAAAAGACCAGAAAAAGGTTGAAGATTTATGTAATTCCGGATCAACATTGGGATCCTTACTGGAGATATAAACCTGAAGTTTCAGAACGGATGGGAGTTAATAATATCAGGCAGGCCCTGGATATTATGAAGGAAAATTCGCGATTTAAGTACGTGATTGCCCAACTTTATCTCTGGCAGTTATTTAAGAAGTATTTTCCTGAAAGAGTAGAAGAGGCGAAAAGGAGAGTTGAAGAAGGAAGAATAGAAATAGCCGATGGCGGTTATATCAACCCGGACCTTAATCTACCAAGCGGTGAATCTTTAATCCGCAACTTTTTCTATGCTAAAAGAGCGTTTGAAAAAGAACTTGGCGTTAAAGTGAAATGTGCTTGGTGTATGGACAGTTTTGGCCAGAGCGGACAGCTGCCGCAGATTTTTCAGAAACTAGGGCTTAAGTTTCATTCAGCCAAACGTGGCGCTAATAAAGATCTGCCCGGAGTTTTTATCTGGCAGGGAGTTGACGGCACGCGGATATTTTTTGACCGCCAGCCGATGGCCCATCACGGTATTACCGCTTTTCCACCATTTAGCGTTTTACCCAGTATAGTAAATCCCAATGAAAAATTGGAAAAATTGGTACGGCCGATTGCTTTTCCTTTAGCTCTGATTGCCCTTTATCTGCCCGATTTGTATCTCTGGATTTCTACCAAAGGCCGGGTTCGCTCTTTTCAAAGCGCGTTGAAATACTTGGCTAAATTTTTTCCTGACGGTCATATTTTTATCCCCCACGGCTTTTTAGCCGATGGAGCCAGACCTAATGCCTGGATTGAATATATCTGTCGGGTTTATTCCAGCTTGAGTCGAAATAAAATGTTCATTGCTCTGCCTTCTGACTTTTTAAAGCATCTGGAGAAAATTAAAAGCACCTTATCTCTTATTAAAGGAGAACTCAACGGACCAACCGAACCAGACGGTGAACCATTCGGCGCTTTACCGGGTAGTTATAGCGCTCGTATAGACGTTAAGCAAAGAGCCAGAAAAATAGAAAGATTGCTCTATCTAACCGAATTTTTAGAAACGGTAAAAATGCTTGAAGGTGGTAAATACCGTGACTCAATTGAATTGTGGAAGACAAAGTCTTTGACCGATTTTCACGATGGAATTTGCGGCACGCTTACCGACGATAATTATAAAATTCTTCGCCAAGAGTCCCTTTCTTTGATAAAGAAACTGCGAAGAATAGTTGCTGAAGACTTTAAAATTTTGGCTGGGAAACAAGCTATTCTTAATCCTCTTCCCTGGTTGCGCCAAGGCCTGGTTAAACTGGATAAAAAATGGCAGTTGGTGGAAGCTTTACCAGCTAGTTTTGGACCGGTTAAGAAAGTGTCTCTGGATAAAAAATTTACTATTAACCTGAGAAAGAAAATTCTGATTACTCCTTTTTACAAAGTGAGATGGGAAAATGGTATTGAAGTTTATCAGAACAACCAGCGGCTTACCGGCGAAAAGTTTGGTCGAATTAGAATTCAGGATGAAGATGGTGATACTTATTTCTGGAATGTCTCCGGTGAATACTGGGACAAAATTATGTCTGTTAATTTGGTTAAACGGAATAATTTCCAGATTGCGCTTTTAATATCCAGTAAGTGGCGAAAGACAAAGATTTTTCAGGAAATCAACTTTTACCTTCACACACCAAGAATTGAGTTCAGTACTCTGATTGTTAATCAGGCGGAAAATGTTCGTTTTCAGGTCCATTTGCCCTTTACTACTAATTTAGAAGATTCAACTATAGAAAGAGAAATTCCGGCTGGTTTTATCAGAGAAGGTGAAAGTACTGGTCAAACAACCTGGCACAAACGTTTTGGTGAAAAATACGCTTACTATGACCGGATAAAATGCGTTCAGAATTGGATCCATTTCAAATCGGGTGAAAAAGGCATAGCTATTTTTAATGACGGTCTACCAGAGCACGAAATCGTTGGTCAAACTTGTCTTGTTACTTTGCTAAGATGTGTTGGTCGAGTGGGGACAGAAGGAAAAGGATTAGACAAAATTCATCCTACTAATGTACCATGGCGGGCCGGTTCGCCCCATCCAATTCCCTTAGCTCAGGAACGAGGAATATATAAATTCAGATACACTGTTTGCCCGATTAAGAGAGAAGAGGTTGCTCGTGAGTGTTATGAATTTTTATTCCCGCTGATGTTTGTCCACGGAAAGAACAAGAAAGAAAAAAACTTCTGGTTATTTTCTACCTCAGACCCGGGTGTTATTCCGCTAGCCATTAAAAAAGCAGAGGATAAAGACGCCGTCGTAGTCAGACTTTTGGAGACCGAAGGCAAAGAAAGAAATGTTGAATTACGCCTGAATCCAGAATTTCATTTTAAATATGTGAAAATAGCCAATCTAATGGAAGAAACCACGGTATTTGTACCTATCTCTGATATCCGACTTGAGGATGGAACGACAAAAAGAGTTATAACAATCCGGATGAAGTCTCAGGAAATAGTTACGCTAATACTAGAATAATAATATAGGAACAACGAATAAAAAAATCCCCCTATGAATGTAGGGGGATTCTCATTTTTTAAAGATTTTTTATTCTTTTTTAGGTTCTTTCCAGCTGGCAAAATCGCAATCCGGCCAGCGAGAACATCCGTAAAAAAACCGTCCCTTTTTAGTTCTTTTTTTAATTATTTCTCCCTGACCGCATTTCGGGCATTTGAGGCCGATTTTGTCCGGTTTGTTTAGTGATTTAGTATAGCGGCATTCAGGGAAACCTGAGCAAGCCAGAAATTTGCCAAAACGACCCATTTTTATCAATAATGGTTTGCCGCATTTTGGGCAGACCTGATCGGTCTTTTCTTCAATAAAAGTTTTGGAGATTTCTTTTTCTTTTTTTTCTAAATTTTCTTTGAACGGGCGATAAAAGTTTTTAATCATCACTACCCAGTCTTTTTTACCATTAGCTACTTCATCCAAATCGTCTTCCATCTGGGCGGTGAATTGATAATCAACAATTTGTTTAAAATGTTTGGTTAAAAGGTCGTTAACCATTATACCAATTTCGGTTGGTTTAAAGCGTTTTTGTTCTTTTTGAACATAATTTCTTCGTTGAATAGTGAAAATTATCGGCGCGTAAGTAGAGGGTCGGCCAATACCGTATTCTTCCAGTGTTTTGACCAGCGAAGCGTCAGTATAGCGGGCGGGCGGTTCGGTAAAATGTTGTTCCGGATTGAGGTTTGTTAATTTTAATTTTTGGCCGATTGTTAATACCGGTAAAAAACCGGGTGAATATTTTTTTGGATAAAGTTTTAACCAGCCATCAAATTTTATAACCACTCCATTGGCCCGGAAAAGATATTGTTGGGCTTCAATGTCAGCCGACGTGTTACTAAACAGCGCATTAGACATCTGGCTGGCCAGGGCTCGCCGCCAGATTAAATTATAAAGTTTGTATTGATTTTTATCCAGATATTTTTCAATTTTTTCCGGTATTCTTAAAACAGAGGTCGGTCGAATGGCTTCATGGGCTTCCTGGGCGACCTTGGCTTTTGTTTTGTACTGGCGCGTATCGGAATAATTTTTACCGTATTCATCTTTAATAAAATCAGCTGCTTCACTTAAAAATTTTCCGGCCAAATTGAACGAATCGGTTCTCATATAGGTGATTAGACCAAGATTACCTTTTTGTTCCAGGGTGACTCCTTCGTAAAGTTGTTGGGCAATAACCATTGTTTGTCGGGCTGAAAAACCCAGCTTTCTATTTGCCTCCTGCTGTAAAGTGCTGGTGGCAAAAGGTGGCAGAGGATATTTTTTTGTTTCTTTCTTCTGAATCTTGCCGACCAAAAATTCTGCGCTTTCTAAATCTTTAATAATTTGAGTTGTTTCTTGCTTTGATTTTATACCTAATTTAGTAATAGTCTGGCCGTTCTTTTTAAGTAATTTAGTAATAAATGTTTTTTCTGAATTTGCTTTAAGCTCGGCCTCAATTGTCCAGTATTCTTCTGGTTTAAATTTTTCAATTTCTTTTTCTCGTTCAGCGATTAATCTAACGGCCGGTGATTGGACCCGTCCGGCCGAGAGTTTTTTAGCTATTTTTTTCCAGAGCAGGGGTGATAGCTCATAACCTACCAGACGATCAAGAATCCGGCGGGCTTTTTGCGCATTAGTTAAATTAATATTGATATCACGCGGGTTTTTCAAAGCATTTTTTATTGCTTCTTTGGTTATTTCATGAAAAGAGATGCGTTGAAACTGAGGGACCTTGGTTTTGCTTCGGGGTTTTTTCGATTCAAAGATTTGTTTGAGATGCCAGGCAATCGCTTCACCTTCGCGGTCTTCATCCATGGCCAGATAAATAATGTCTGCTTGTTTGGCAGATTTTTTTAATTGATTAACTATCTTTCGTTTTTTGGTCGGGATGACGTATTGCGGTTCAAAATTATTTTCAATATCAATTCCCATTTTACTTCTTGGCAGGTCTCTAACATGGCCGTTGCACGAGGTGACAGAAAAATCTTTACCCAAAAAATTGGCAATGGTATTTGCTTTTGTTGGACTTTCAACAATAATTAATTTCATTTTTATGATTTAATGTTTTAATATTTGAGTAGTTTACTAATTTAGTAGTTTACTAATTTTCATTAAAAATTGAAAGTTGTAAGTTTAGAGCATCAAAAACATCTTCTGGGTTGGTGACTGCCTTAGCGCCCATTTTAATTAGCTTATGGCAGCCGATTGAATTTGGATTATAGATATTGCCCGGCACGGCCAATACTTCTCGTCCTTGATCCAGGGCGACCTTAGCAGTAATTAAGGCGCCTGATTTTTCCGGTGCTTCAATTACTAAAACCGCTAAAGATAGCCCGGCGACAATACGATTACGAGCCGGGAAGGTTCGTCTGGAAGGCCGGGCGCCGGGCGGATATTCAGAAATAACCGCGCCGCCTGATTTGATGATGTCAGCGGCTAATTTTTTATGTTCCGGGGGATAAATAATATCCAGGCCCGAACCAAGCACGGCAATAGTTCGTCCGCCAGCATCTAAAGCAGTTTGATGGGCTAGACCGTCAATTCCTAAAGCCAGGCCGCTAATAATGGTAAAGCCGGCTTTGACCAGACCCTTAACCAGGAAAACAGTTACTCTTTTTCCATAATCGGACATTTTTCTGGTGCCAACTACGGCCAGAGGATATTTTTCTTTTGCTTTTAATTCTCCGGTAATATAGAGTTGTTCGGGCGGGTCGTAAATTTCTTTGAGTAATCTAGGGTAATTGTTATCTTTAATGGTAATTTTGTCAATTTTTTGACTTGACATTTTTTTGATTTTGTGCTATTATGTTATATAATCGATTACTTTGGATGATCAATTAGTTCTTTTACATAGTAAAAGTTTTTCTTTTACTATATAACATACCAGCGATTTTTTGTAAAGGAGGGATTATGAAAAACTTTGATAGTTTGATTTTCTTGCGTCGATTGAATTGGGGGATACTAAGTTGGTTGGCACTGACAGTATTTGAACTGAGCATCATACTTTTTACCGCATTTTTAGAAAGGGGGAGCAATGGCTAAAAAAGCCATAACCGTCATAGGGAAAAAGTGGGATAATGATGGAATACTTCGAGAATTGGTTCTGGACGTTACTAGCTACGGGAGAGTGACTTTTGTCTTAATTAATGGTAGAGTGCAAGAAGTTGCTCGAATTATTCCGGGCGACCGTTTGTGTGATAGTTCTCAATTGTTAATTTCAAAATTTCTCTATCGGAAAATGTGGAAAAGGGCTTATGGTATTTTCTTCTCAAGAGAAGAGGGGGTAAAAGACAGAATTCGAGGCAAACAACTTGATTTGTTCCGGAAATAAAACAAAAAAAGGAGGCTGAATGAAATATCAGGTTATTCAAACGGAATTAGCCGCTGAGGTTTTTGCTGAAACGGCTAAGGAGGCGGTTAAAAAAGCCAATTTGCAGTTAGATAGATTTAGTCAGACCGATGACATTTTGGCAAAGCCGAAAAAAATTGGCCCGGATATTTGGCGGGTGCCGATTTGCTCAATTAAAGTTGGCGAGCCGGTTGAAGCGAATTCGCCGAAAGAGGCAGTTGAAAAAATTTCTCGGGCGCTCGGCTTATTTCCCGACCCGGCCTTAACCGCTATTCCCGTATTTTAAAGTAATTTTTCTTAAACGTCCCGATAAATCGGGGCGTTTTCCTTTTTTTTTACTCCGTATTATTAAGGGTGTCTTATAACACCCTTTTTGATTTTTTATATTTATAGTATAATAAACATATATGAGAATAATTTTAAGCGGAGGTGGAACCGGCGGTTCAGTAACTCCGTTACTGGCCCTGGCCCGGGAAATTAGAAAACAAAAACCGGACACGGAATTTTTGTTTGTCGGTACGCGCAAAGGAATACCAGAGCGTCAATTAGTTGAGGCAAACAATATTCCATTTAAATCTATTTTCTCCGGTAAACTCCGCCGCTATTTTGATTGGCGGAATATTTTTAGTCCATTTTTAATTAAGCTGGGTTCTATTCAATCTTTTTTCTTAATTTTAAAATTCAGACCAAAGGCGATTATCTCGGCCGGTGGATTTGTGGCCGTGCCCCTGGTCTGGGCTGGTTGGCTTTTGCGAGTGCCAACTTTTATTCACCAGCAGGATATTATTCCCGGTTTAGCCAATAAATTAATGGCCCCTCTGGCTAAAAAAATTACCGTTAGTTTTTCTGAATCTCTGACTAGTTTTTCGCAAAAGAAAGCAATTTTGACCGGCAATCCAGCTCGGTTTGAGATAACCAGGGGTAGTAAAAAAAGAGCTATTGAGAGATTTAATTTAGAACCTGATTGCCCCACCTTATTAGTGGTGGGCGGCGGCCTGGGCGCTGAAAAAATAAACGAATTGATTACTAAAATAGCTCCGGAATTGGTCAAGTTTTGTCAGGTAATACACTTAACTGGCCGAGGCAAGAAGTATGAGAGTCTAAAAATTGAGTCACTAAATAATCGTTATCATCAATACGAATTTTTAAACCCGGAAATGTCCGATGCTCTGGCCGCGGCTGACCTGGTAATTAGCCGGGCCGGGATGGGAATTTTAACCGAATTAGTTAGTCTGGCTAAGCCAACTATTTTAATTCCTATTTCTAATTCTCATCAGGAAGCCAATGCTCAATATTTTGCCGGGCAAAAAGCGGTTATTTTAATGGAACAGAAAAATTTAAACCCACAAATTTTATTAGGCAAAATTCGCCAGTTGATTTTTTCAACCGACGAACGCTCGGTTTTAAGTCTTAATATTAGTAAATTATCCAGACCTGAGGCCGGGCAAAAAATAGCTGAAATAGTTTTGCAAAATATTTATTCTTGACAGAACAATTTATTTTTGTTAGAATAGAAAAAAGTAAATAAGGAGATTCAATTCTCCTTATTTTAGAAAGGAGGAGATAGTGGTTCTTTTAAAAATTTTATTTTGGTTAGAAACGGTCAATGTCGGTTTAGTTTTTCTGGCCGTGTTTCTACTCTCAGTTTTTATCCTTTATAAATTGCTTCGTCGGTCCTATATTTTACGCCGAATAAACAAGGAAATGAGAAGGTATATGCTTTCTCATCGGGATTTTGCTAAGCTTCTAAATTATGCTGAGTCGCAGGGAATAAGAGTAATAGTAGACCCATTATCACCATTTTCCTGGGCAGCGGTCGAGACCCAAAAACTTATTTTATTTCGTAACCCTGACGATGTTTATAATCCGTCCCGGCAGAAAGATAGATTGAGAAGTTTTGCCCATGAAATTGCTCACATTGAATATTATGCCCGCCGAAAAGGAAAAACTTGTTTTGTGGAATTGAGTGAAAGATTCCCTGACCGCCGATTTGGTTGTTTTTGGGATGAGATATGGGCCTGGGTGCGGGCTGAGGTCATTCTGGATTCTCTGGGGATAAAAGTAAACAAAATAGAATATTGGTTAACTGCTATCATAAGTATACCCCAGCATATTCCTTGTCCGCTCTGGATAGTAGGAAAGTGTCCTAAATTTAAAGCGATTAAAAAAATGCAGACCAGACTGATGGCAAAACTAGAGACTTTATGTTCTCAACTGCTTGTCATTCCTGAGAATAAATAACCCCCGTTAATGGGGGTTATATTTTTTTGAAACTAATTTGCAATTGACAAAAACTAGATTTTTTGCTATAATCAATTTAATCATTGAAAAAGGAGAGGATAATGCCCTTTGAAAAATTTTTTATTTTGGCTTTATTGGTGTTGGTATTTGCATTTTGTTTTTGTTTTAGTTTTAGACGAAACAGAAAAATTAGACGAGGAGGCAAGAGATGAAATTTGTCCTGTTAGTTCTGGTTCTGGCCAGTTTGGCGATTAGCCCAGCGCCGCAAAAGTACGCGACCCTGACGTTTGATGATGGTCCCTGGCCAAAATATACTAAGCAAATTCTGGATATTCTGGACGAGTACCAGATTAAAGCCACCTTCTTTGTTATCGGTTTGCATATTGAAGGACGGGAAAGAATTTTAAAAGAAGTAGTAGCCCGGGGTCATATTATTGGGAATCATACTTATACTCATCCCGATGTTACTCAGCTTTCGGCCAAACAGATTGAGGAAGAAATATTAAAGACAGAGAATTTAATTGATTCGATTTGTCCGGGCGCCTGTTCAAAATTTTTCCGTCCGCCAGCTTTTTCTATTGATCGAGACTCAGCTATTAAGATTTCCGGTCTGGGTTATTTGATAGTTTTCCGAACGGTTGACCCGGTGGATTGGAGTAGAGAAACAACTACTCAGCAAATTGTTGAGAGAGTACTTAAGGGATGTACCCACAACAAAGAAATTATTATTTTACATGACGGTGGTGGAAATCGGTCAAGAACAGTAGCTGCTTTGCCGGATATTATTGACGGTTTGAAAGCCGCGGGTTATAAATTCGTGGGCTTATCAGAGTATTTTGAAAAATAAATCAATATAACCCTCGATGTAGTATCGGGGGTTTTAAATTTTAGAAATTAAAGTAATATAAAGATATGGAATGGAACAAAATTAAAAAGATACATTTTATTGGTATTGGCGGAATCGGCGTAAGCGCTATTGCTAAAATGTTCCTCAAACAAAACAAAATTGTTTCTGGTTCAGATTTGAATTTATCAGAAGCAACTATTCAGTTAGAAAAATTAGGCGCTAAAATTTTTTCAGGTCATCAAGCTGTAAATTTATCTGAAGATACAGATTTGGTTATTTATTCGCCGGCTGCGCCGGAAGATAATCCGGAAAGACTTAAGGCAAGAAAATCGGGCATTCCTCAATTTTCTTATCCCCAGTTTTTGGGCGAATTGAGTAAAGAAAAATTTACCATCGCCATTTCCGGAACCAACGGCAAAAGCACCACTACGGCTATTCTTGGTTTACTTTTAGAAAAAGCAGATTTGGATCCAACGGTAATTGTCGGTTCTAAGGTGTCGACCTGGAATGGTAATTTACGTTTATCAAAATCGGGAGTCGGACTCCCGATTCTTGTCGTCGAAGCCTGTGAATGGCAGGCTCATATGTTAAATTTAGAACCGCAAATAATTGTTTTGACCAATCTTGAAGCAGACCACCTTGATTATTATCAGGATTTAAACCATATTATTAAAACTTTT
>CAZMTM010000005.1:0-14513 GCA_964569175.1 uncultured Gammaproteobacteria bacterium
TATTATCGGCAGCGAGGGAAAATGTAAGCTTGCTTACATTTTGACCGAGCGAACCGATAATATAGTAGACAGAGTTTTTTCTCCTACTCTATTTGTTTATAACGTTGATGATTTTTTTCCAGCGCAATTGACCATTAAATTTGCGCATTTTCTTTGTGACAAAATTAACCACTCCCTGGCTGGTTGCATAAAGGGTATCATCAGAGCCGCGACGAACATTAATACCGGGATGGAATTTAGTTCCTCGTTGCCGGACAATAATCATTCCCGGCTGGACTTTTTGTCCGTCGGCTGCTTTTACGCCTAATCTTTGTCCTTGTGAATCGCGACCCAGAGCTGTTGAGCCGCCGGCTTTCTTATGCGCCATATTAAATTAATAGATTAAAACAATTTATAATTGAGAATAATTATAACATGGTAAAAATTTGTGTCAAGTTAAGTAAAGCTAAATAGCAAAAGCCCTGCCTTAGGAAGCAGGGCTAATTTTTTATTTCTTGTTATTTTTAAAGGCAAACCTTATAAAAGCCCGATAGGGTTTCAGGATTCTCCAGATGAATTTGCCGATAGCTTGACCGATAGCGATAATCAGATTAATGATGCATGCAAGAGTAAGAAACAGAAAAATAATCAGTGCGAAAATGCGATAACCAAAATGATTAGGGAGTGGAATAAAACCGTCTTTTCCAAAAATAGCCGGCGCCAGTATCTTATTCACTGCCTCAATCAACATCCTGCCGATTAGAAAATAAGCCGGTATGCCGACAAAAATACTTGCTAGAATAATTAAAAGAACTGTTGGAGAAAACATTTACACCTCCTTATTAAGGGTTAATGATAGAATAGCACAAATCTTACTTCTTGTCAAGAGTTTTCTTAAAGGTTATAATATTATCATGACATTTGAACAAACGCTTCAGCAGCTCCAGAAAAGTAAATTCTGGCGGGATAAAAAAGTATTGGCTTTATTTGGTCTAAGTTTGGTTTTGAATATATTCCTCTGGATTTATATTTTTTTTAGTTTTATTGGCAGCCAGGGGCAGACTTCTCTGCATTACAGTATTTTATTTGGGGTTGATTCAATCGGTTGGTGGCATAAGCTATTGCAGCTTCCTCTGGCTGGTTTATTAATTCTAATTATTAACGGGGTGCTGGCTTTTTATTTTTACCTCCAGCGAAGAAAATCTCTAATTAATTTTTTGCTCGGCAGTCTTCTGGCTGTTCAAATTATTTTATTAATTTCTGTTTCATTAATTATTAATTTATAGATATCGTAGATGATTTTTGATGTAGTTAAAATTTTTGTTCTTTCTACGCTGGCTTGTGTTTTGACTATTGCCTGGACGCCCCTGTTAACCTATCTTCTTTATAAATACAAACTGGGCAAGCAGATTCGTGACAGAAAGAGCGCGCCAATTTTTTCCCGCCTTCATCAGAAAAAATCCGGTACCCCAACTATGGGCGGCGTACTTATCTGGGTAACGACTGTTGTTTTGGCTGGAATTATTTTTTATTTAGCCCGCTGGACAAAAGTTGATATTTTCAAAGAATTAAATTTTTTATCCCGCGGACAAACTTTATTGCCCCTGGGCGCTTTGATTGCTTGTGGCCTGGTTGGTCTGGTTGATGATTTTTTGAATGTTAAAAAAATCGGTCCAAAGGGCGGAGGATTACGGATGTATCATCGGCTTATTATTTATACTTTGGTTGCCGTTATTGGTGTCTGGTGGTTTTATTCCAAGCTAGAGTGGGATTTAATTCACATTCCTTTTTTGGGAGACTATAACATTGGTCTCTGGTATATTCCTCTTTTTATATTTGTTATTGTAGCTACTTCATTCTCTGTTAACGAAGCTGATGGTCTGGATGGATTGGCTGGCGGGATATTATTGATTGCTTTTGCCGCTTACGGAGTGATAGCCTTTACTCAGGGGAGACTTGACCTGGCCTGTTTTTGCGGAGTAATTGTTGGTGCTTTGGTTGCTTTTCTTTGGTTTAATATTTATCCAGCCCGATTTTTTATGGGCGATACCGGGGCCATGTCTTTAGGTGTGACGCTGGGCATCATTGCCATGCTGACCAATGAGTTTATCCTTTTGCCGCTTATTGGTTTTATTCTGGTTATTGAATCTCTTTCGGTAATTATTCAGCTTGTTTCTAAAAAAACTCGTCATAAAAAAGTTTTTCTTTCCACCCCCATCCATCATCATTTTGAGGCCATTGGTTGGCCGGAACCAAAAATTGTTATGCGTTTCTGGTTAATCAGCGGGGTTGCCGCCATGATTGGTTTAATTATTTTCTTGGCGGAGAGGATCTTATGAATTTAAAAAATAAAAAGGTGCTGGTAATGGGTCTGGGGCTGGTCGGCGGCGGAGTAGACGTGGTTAAGTGGCTGGCCAAACAGGGAGCTAAAATTACTGTCACCGATTTAAAAAATAAAGAGCAGTTAGCCTTCTCGCTTAAAAAACTATCGGGTCTTAAGATAAAATATGCTTTAGGCAAACATCATCCGCGTGATTTTCAATCCGCGGATTTAATCATTAAAAATCCAGCCGTTTCTTGGAATTCGTCGTATTTAAAAATTGCCCGACAGAAACAAGTGCCGATTGTTACTGACATTAGTCTTTTTTTTCGTTTATACCCTGGTCAAATAATTGGCGTTACCGGCACCAAAGGCAAATCAACCACCACTAGTTTGATTTACCAGATTTTTAAGCAAGCCGGACAAAAAGTAAAAATTGCCGGTAATATTGGCCGGTCTCCTTTGAAGCATTTGTCAAAAATCTCCGGAATCTCCGGAGGCCTATCCTCCGTAATAATTCTGGAACTTTCTTCTTTTCAGCTGGAGAATCTTAAAGTTAGTCCGTCAGTGGCCGTGCTTACCAATATATTCCCGGACCATTTAAACCGGCATCGGAATTTAAGGGAATATATTAAAGCCAAAGAAATTATTTTTAAATATCAACAGCCGGGTGATACAGCTATTCTTAATTATGATAATAGGATTACCCGGCAACTTGGTAAAAAAGTAAAGGCCAACTGTTTTTATTTTTCCAAGAAGTATTTTTCTCAGGAGAGGGGAGTATTTTTGAAAAATAGACAAATTTATTTTCGCAATGACGAAGAGGTTAAAAAAATTAGCTCATTATCCAAGATTAAAATATCAGGTGAGCATAATTTAGAAAATGTTTTAGCGGCCGTGACTGCGGCCTGTGTTTCGGGTATTAAACCAAAAGTAATCCAGCAGGTTTTAGTTAATTTTTCTGGTCTGGCCAATCGTTTAGAATTGATTCGTACTATTCAAGGAGTAAAATATTATAATGATACCGCAGCCACCATCCCTCAGGCAGTTATGGCGGCTATTAAAACTTTATCTGAACAATCAAATGCGCGAAGAGACAAACCGCTGATTATCATCTGCGGCGGGACGGATAAAAATTTACAATTTAAGGAAATGGCTGAACAGATTAAAAAATATTGTCGGGCCGTAATTTTGCTGCCAGGCACGGCAAGCCAAAAATTAAAATTACAAATTGGTAATTCTAAATTTAAGCGGATAGGGTTTGAAGCTGATTCAATGAAAATAGCCGTTGATCGGGCCAAGAAATTAGCCCGCCGGGGTGATGTTGTTTTGCTCTCGCCGGGCTGTGCCAGTTTCGGACTTTTCAAAAATGAATTTGACAGAGGAAAAAAATTTATTAAGGCGGTAAAAACTTATGCTTAGAAAAAATCAAGAACAGGAACTTCATCAACCTGACTATATATTTATTGTCAGTTTTGTTGTTTTAATCATTCTCGGCTTAATTATTCTTTCATCAGCCAGTTATTTTATTAGCTGTGAGAAATTTAACGACTGTTATTTTTATTTAAAACACCAGCTGCTTTTTGGCTTACTGCCCGGGCTGGCTTTGTTTTTGTTTTTTTCTTATTTTAATTATCAACACCTTAAAAAATTTGCTTTACCTTTGTTGATATTAACCATCCTATTTTTACTGGCTGTTTTTATACCGGGAATTGGTTTTGCTAAAAGCGAGGCCAGACGCTGGATTAAAATTGGCGGATTTGTTTTTCAACCTTCGGAGTTAATAAAATTATCTTTTTTAATTTATCTGGCCGCCTGGCTGGCTAAAAACCGCGATAAAATTAAAAGCGTCAGGGAGATATTTATTCCTTTTATTATTTTGCTGGCATTGGTCTCCGGTTTGATTGCTCTACAGCCCGATATCGGAACCCTGATGGTTATTGTTTCTATTGCCCTGGTGATTTATTTTGTGGCTGGAGCTGCCTGGAAGCATCTGATTGTTTTAATTGGCGGATTAATTTCTCTTTTAGTAATTTTAATCAAAATCGCGCCTTATCGGCTGGCCCGGATTACGACCTTTTTTAATCCAGGAATAGATCCGCAGGGTATTGGTTATCATATTAATCAGGCGCTATTAGCCATTGGTTCTGGGGGAATTTTTGGCCGGGGGTTGGGGCATTCGCACCAAAAAATTTATTATTTACCAGAAGTGATTTCCGATTCAATTTTTGCGGTTATGGCTGAAGAGTTTGGTTTTATTTTAATGGTGATAGTAGTCGGACTTTATATCTATCTGGCTTACCGTATTTTTCGCATAGCTGGACAGGCCAATGGAAATTTCGGCCAGCTCTTAGCCGCCGGTATTGGTTTCTGGTTTATCTTCCAGGCCATAGTTAATATGGGCGCCATGCTCAACATTCTGCCCTTAACCGGCATTCCTCTGCCGCTGGTTGGTTACGGCGGCTCCAGTCTTTGCGCCTATCTGGCCGCTTTTGGTATTTTAGTTAATATATCCCGCCAGACTACCGATTAATTTAAGTAGCAATATTTTCAACAATAAATCCTGAATGTAAATTGACAAATTTTTATTATTTGATATATTAGAGATAATAGAGATAATTTGAACAATAATGTAGTTCTTTCTACTAAAGGAGGCAGTTAATGAAATGGATATTTTTTCTATTCTGTATTTTGTTGTTAATTACTAATAGCAATTTTCTTGGAGCCAATCCATTAGAAACAGAACAAAGTCAAGGAAATTCGTTTATTGAAGTTGGTCAAAAGTATGAATTTAACGTCAGACACAAAATGTTAATCTGGATTCCCTGTGGAAAAGTAACGACTGAAGTTTTAGAAAAAACAGAAATAATGGGTCATCAGTGTTTTCACTTAAGAATGATAATGAAATTAGGCGGTGTAGCCGGATTTTTTAAAAGGGATTTCTATTTTCAGATTGATAGTTGGGTAACCGTAGACGATTTGGTTACCCTGAAATGGCGTCAATACGAGAAAGAGGGTGATTGGGAAAAAACTATTGACATAGAAGTCTTCTCGGCAACACAAAAGGCCTTTTTTGAAACAGAAACTATCAATCCTGACACCACCTTTTATACAATTAAAGATATTCTGCCCGAGGCTCACGATTTTTTAAGTTTGCTTTTTTTAACCACTACACTAGAAAAGGCAGATTTAAAACCTGGCCAGAATTTTTATATCAATGCGCTGGCTGAGAATAGACATGATTCATATAAACTGGAGATTAAGATATTGGACAGGAAGATATTGGAAATTGACGGGCAAAAAATTAATTGTTTCAGGATTGAACCTTTGTACCAGAAGAGCGGTATTTTTGACGATGATAGCCCCGAGCGCACAATTATCTGGTTTGATTATGAAAAAAAAGTTATTGTCCGGATTGACCGCGGTGCTGATAAATTGACTTTAAAAATAGGCAAATAAAATTAATCCCCTGAATTTTTTCAGGGGATTTTTTGCGTTGGGGCTCTATTGAACGATGCGGGAACTTGGTTTAGCTAGACAAATAGCTATTCAGAATTCAGTCAAGAACTAAACTATGGGAGCTAAACTATGGGAGCTGAGCTCCCATAGTTTCTGGGATAATGGGATAAAAAGCAGGGCGAATACTTTTATTGTACTGCGCCTTGCGAGCACCTCAGAAGGTGCGAGCATCCCGACTGGCGAGGTAAACCTCGCTGAGCGAAGTGAGTTGTTTTGACGCTACGACTAAAACGTTTTGAGGATTATTGTCCTGTTTGCTACAATCTACTATTGTATTTGAAAATAAAAAGATGTATAATGAAGATAGGAGTTGTGGATAAGAATTTATAAGTTCTGTAGAATAATAATACTGTTAAATTTGCGTTAATAATGTCTAAGAGAAAACCAAACAAACTGCCTTTATTTTTCAAGCCTCTTTTTTGGGATGTCTTTTTTTCTTCGGTTGACCAGGAAAAACATGAGAAAGAAATTATTGTTAGAACAGTCAATTATGGAAGATGGGAACACTGGCGGTGGATTTTGAAAAAATACGGCAAAAGGAGCGTTAAAGAGATTGTCAAAAATACACCGACAAGCGAATTTCGCCGGGGCGGTCTAAGGCTGGTCTCTATTTTATTGGGAATTAAGAATTTCAAATATGCATCCAGAAGTATTAAACTCGCCAGGTCGTAAAATTTTTCAAAAACTTAAGAATTTTTCGACATTTTATTTAGCCGGAGGAACTGCCTTGGCATTACAGATTGGACATCGCCGGTCGATTGACTTTGATTTGTTTTCAAAGGAGGATATTTCTCCAGAGCTTCTTGGCAAAGTTGAAAAAGTTTTTCGAGGTTTTAATGTCAATGTTATAGTAAATCATTTGGAACAATTGAGCGTGAATATAAATGGGGTAAAAGTTGATTTTGTAAAATATCCCTTTCCTCTAGTCCTTAAACCGGTCAAATACCAGAGCCTAACTATTTCTGGCATTTCTGAAATTTGCGCCATGAAAGCCTATGCGTTAGGGAAAAGACCCTTTTTAAAAGATTATGTCGACTTGTACTATGTTTTAAAAGAGAAGCGAATGACATTGAAAAAGATTATAGAAATTGCCAGGAAGAAATATAAAGGAGAATTTAATACACGACTATTTTTGGAACAGCTGGTTTATGTTGAAGATGTAGCGGATATGGAAATCAAGTTTATCAAAAAGAAGGCAAAAAAAGAACAGATTCAAAAATTTTTTGAGAAAGAAATAAAAAAATTATCTTAAGAGATTCGCCGGAACGAGTCACGAAAAGAGAGGTTTTGCCTCTCTTTTTTTGCGTCGGGGTTGACAAAATTTCCAAATCTGCTATTATATTAATAATCAATCAGTGGTTACCCTCCACCATCCTGTCTATCAGTGGCAAAACCGGTCATCCCTCCTAGCCGGGAAGTAGCCGTAAGTCAAGGTTGGACTTGTTTGTCAAGTGTAGGTCTTGAGCTGGTAGGCAGGATGGTGGAGAGTAGCAAATATGTAAGGATTAACCTTACATATTTTAGATGGTTCGTTGAAAAAATTAAAAGTAAATCGCGATTTAGTCCGCGATTACAAAAGGAGGTTGGTGAAAATGTTTAAGAAAGTTTTGATAGGACTAGTATTTTTGGCTTTTGTTTGTATCCTGATTTCGGGTTGTGCCGAAAATCCAATGATGCCAGTTATTGATGACCACATTACTTATATTGACGAAGAGATGAATATCAAAGTAGTTTTTGATTTTGCCGAAGAAGCAATTACTGTTACCAACAACAACACCAATCCTGCTCGTGTTTGGATTGGGCGGGAAGTGAGACTTGACGAATACGTGGATGTTTTTAACGCCAGAGTACCCGGAAAGCACTCTGGTCCAAATTCAGTTTACCGCAATGCCGGATTTGCTTACGGGGACCAAATGAAGATGACTGTTATTTTGGATGGAGTCAAGGGTGAGCCCTGTTTTTTTAAATTAGGATATTCCCCTTAAAAGGAGGCAAAGATGTTGAAAAAGACTTTTGGTTTGTTGGTAATTATGTTATTTGTCTTATCGGTTAGTTTGATTACGGCCGCTGAAGTTTATACCGTAATTATCCAGGGGAGTTCTCCGAATGACGGGATGCTTCCGCCTGACGCCGAACCAACATATGGTAATTACTCATATATGGATGAATTCTGGCAGGATCCTTTACTTCTTTATCTAGCCCTTCAAAATACTGCTAATCCTGAGAAGCCTGGGCTTGAAAACAACATATTTGTTCTCTGGGGCGACGGTTCCCAGTGGGGCTATGAAGACACCACCTATCAACCCAGATATCGAGTGCCTTATGTTGACATGTCGGCTTCGCGCGAGAATTTAGAAATAGTTTGTGATTATTTGTCAGGTGTTGTGACAAACGAAGACATTCTACTGGTTTATACGTTTGACCATGGCGGATTTAAAACGCTCTATCTTTATCAATCATTTATTTATGACACTGCTTTTGCCCGATTGTTTGACCAGATTTCCTATAAGTATCGTTGGTTTGGCATGCAGCAGTGTTATTCGGGAAGTTTTATTCCGGCCCTGGCTAACGAACAAACAGTTGTGATGGCCTCGTGTGACAGTATAGAGGGCGCCTGGCGGGCCGATGATATTCTTAAGCCGGGCGATACTCTGATAGCCGGCATTGAAAATGAGAGATATGAAAGCCGGATTTATCATCATGGTGAATGGAATTTTCATCTTTTAACCGGCTTCTGGGGTGGAATCATGCCCAGCCTTTATTGGCCCGGTCCGATTTTTCGAGATTTAATTGATACCGATAGCAATGGCAAGATTTCGCTTGCCGAAATTCATAACTGGATTTTAGCTCGGGATAGTCAATTCGAATCTCCCCAACTTTCAGACCCCGGTAATTTTGCCGACCAATTTTACGTCTGGCCAGAAGTAGAAATTGGCACTACTGGTATCAAAAATCCTGATATTAGGTCTCCTAAACCCGTTCCACCTGACCAATTTGTTAAGGTTGGCCCCAATCCCTGCTACGGAATTGTCAAATTTATTCCTCAGGTGAATAAACGGTTGACCTACAGCGTTTTTAACGCTAGCGGTCGGTTGGTAGTGAAGACAGACCAGTCAACCATTAAAATAAGCACCGCCGGTGTATATTTCTATCAAGTTGCCATGGATAATAAGGTAGTCCAAACCGGTAAACTGGTGATTTTAAAGTAAAAAATAGAATAAAGGCTCGTCAATAGACGAGCCTGTTTTTTATAAATCGGAGAGTATCTCAGATTTTTTTAATTTATTAATTAAATAATTCTTTTTGTGGATTTTTGGCTTGAATTTCCTGTTTGATTTTTTTATCAATTCTTGAGCGTTCTCAATGGCATTTTTAGCCTCTGTTTCGGATATTGAACCCGATAAACCATAGATAAGATAATGTCTTTTTTTTCTCGCTTTATCAAATATATTTATTAAATTTTCATAGAGCCCTCCTAAAATTTTTTTAGTGAAATCTACCACTATTTTATGGGAGCCTATAGTCCGAGGTCTTAATCCATACGAAAAGACTAATGCTCGACCGGCGGCTAGCATGGCATCATAAGCAAAACGGAAGGCTCCTTCTTCATCATTGTCATCAAGCAGAGTTTTGGCACTTTTAATATTTCTATAAGACCTCTCTAATATTCTGTTGACTTGGTCAAAGCTAATTTTATCCTGTTTCAACAGACCTTGATTAATTAAATTTTGGTAGTTCATTTTTATTTCCAATTAAAAATATTTTTGGTCCAGATAATACATTTTCAATAAAAGAATTTTTTTGTTTATTTTTTTTCTTGAGATCGGAAAGACTATAGATGTGATAATTAATTTCTCTGTCTATCTTGCTTTCTAATTTACTAATCGGTGATATTAATTTATTCTCATCAGGAGCTCCGATGAGCATTAAATCAATATCGCTTAAAAAATCTTCTCTTTTCTTAGCATAGGAGCCAAATATAAAAGCAACTTTTATATTCTCGATATCTTCAAGTATTTTTTTTAAACAGCCCTTGATGCCGATTGTTTTAAATACAATCTTTTTTATCTCCTGATATAAAGGATATTTTTTATTTAAACGGAAATATTTTTGCTTGCCTTTAAATTGGGAAACAAAAAGGCCGGCCTTTTCTAAATTCAAAAGTTCACGGCGTATATAAGCCACTGGTTTATTAAGCCGTCTTTCTAACTCACGGAGATAATACTCTTTTTCTGGATGCGAGAAATATAGCTGGAGAATCTTACTTCTGAGTTTTGATTTTGTAATATTAGTGATATCCATATAGTATCCTTTATTGGTTACAATTGTATCCTACTTGAGTAACGAAGTCAATATTAAAAATGGGGAAAACTTTTATCGGTCAGGGGCCTGTCTTAAGGGTCTGGATATTGCCCAAAATAGAAACAAAAAGCAGGAATTAAACCCCTGCTTTTAAATAAACATATTTTCTAATTGTATTGATTCATGGCTGTTTCAATGCCCTTTTCTAAAGCCGTGGAGATGGACTGAATGGTTAAGTCAATCACCTGATTGACTGTTTTTCGTTCGGTTTTAGCAAACTTTTTCAGGACAAATTTTTCCGACATACCTTTCTGCGGGCCAATTCCGATTCTGAATCTGATAAAATTTTTTGTTCCCAGTTCATTGATGATAGATTCAACGCCTTTATGCCCGGCCGCTGAACGGGCTTTTGAGATTCTTATTTTACCTAATGGCAAATCAATATCGTCATGAATTACCCAGAGATTGGTTGATGATAAATGTTTATTGGTAATGATTTTTTTTATCGCCAGGCCTGATTCGTTCATAAAAGTAGTTGGTAAAGCTAAAATCAGGTCTTGTTTTTTAGAAAGTTCTGTTTTTAATTTTTTGTTTGACTTGAATTTGGGAAAATCAAAATTTTTAACAAAAGTTTTAACTATTTCTTGGCCGATATTATGGCGTGTTCCCTGGTATTTTTTTTTCGGATTACCTAATCCGACAATGAGAATCATATTTTTAACTTTTAAAATTAATGCTTATTGGCGTTCCTTCAAAGCGCCATTTTTTTCTTATTTCTTTTTCAATAATGTTTAGCTGAGCCTGATGAATTAATTTTTTTCTAATAATGTTTTTGGACACCCTTAAACTGAATTCTGGCGGCTGGGCATTGGTCTGACTAATTGTTATTCTATTCCAAACATCAGGATTAAACTTTTTTTTAATAACAATTTGTTTAAGCAGGTTGGTCAATTCAGAATTTTCAATTTCCCGATGGTAATTTTTTTCTACCTGCTCAATCAGGTCAAAGATTTTTTTCACATTTTGTCCGGTTTGGGCAGAGATGAAAATAATTGGAGCAAAGCTGGCCATCGGTAGTGTTTGCTGATAATTTTTGATAAATTTTGTCATTTGTTCTCCAAAGTCAGGAATTTTATCTATTTTATTAATGACCAGAATCAAACCCGGTTTGGATTTAACGGCTAGACTGATTAGCGCCTTATCCTGATGGCTGATTGTCTGATTGATATCAATTACCACCAGGGCAATATCAGTTTTTTTCAGGCTGACTAAAGATTTTCTTACCCCAATTCGTTCCAGACCCTGGCTAATTTTACTTTTTTTACGGATACCAGCCGTATCAATCAAAAGCAGGGGCTGGTTATGGTAATAGATTAGGGTATCCTGCGGTCCGCGGGTGGTATGGGGGATGGGCGAGACAATTACCTTTTCTTCACCCAGTAGTTCGTTCAGCAGGGTAGATTTGCCTACATTCGGCTTGCCGATAATAGATATCCGGAGCGGTTTAGTTTCTTCAACTGGCGGCAGAGAAGGACCCAATTTTTCAACTATTTGGTCCAATAAGTCGCCGCTTCCGCTGCCGTTAATGGCTGAGACTGAATAAGGTTGGCCAAATCCTAATTGAAGCCACCTGAATTCTTTAACCAGCTCCCTTCTCACGGGGTTATCGGCTTTATTGAGAACCAGCAGGGCCGGTTTTTTTGTCTTCTTTATAATCCGGGAAATTTCCTGCTCAAAAGAAGAAATTTCCTCGTTAATATCTAAAACAAAAAGAATGAGGTCTGCTTCCTCAGCCGCTTTGATAATCTGTTGTTTTACTTTTTTTTCTAATTCTAATTCTAGGTCTTTCAATTCCTTTTTTGAATCTGTCAGGCCGCCGGTATCTATTAGAACAAAATTCTTATCCTGCCATTTACAGAGACCATAATTTCTATCTCGGGTGGTGCCGGGTATTTTGGAAACAATTGCCTTTGGTTTAATAATTAGTCGGTTGAATAAAGTGGATTTACCAACATTAACTCGGCCGATAAGAGCTACCTTGTCCATAATGATTTTTTAAATGATTATTCTTTACCCAGAACAATTAATAGGTCGTAATCGTTTTCGGCAAAAATATTTTTCAGTTCCGGAGGCAAACTTTCGCCGACTTCTAAATCAATGGTTTTCTGGAGTTGATTTAACAGGTCAGTTTGTTCGGAACAATTAAAATAAATGGTATTTTTTTTCCAATTCCTGGTTGGGGCGTTGCCAATTTGAATTACTTCAAAATTATCAGCCTCCAATTTTTCGCTGGTTTCTTTGGCCAGCCCGGCAATAAACGTTCCGTTGAGAATAATAACTTTTGGCGGCGGAACTGTTATTGGTTGGGGATTGGTTTGATTGGGTTGGTCTAGTGCTTCCAATCCGGATGCTTTTTTGCCGAAAAAGTTAACGTTTGGAGTTTCACCTAAAATGTTTCTGGCTATTTTAGCCAGTTCTTTGAAATTGCCGGTCTTGGGTCTTAAGATATAAGCGCCGCCAAGACTGATTTCTGCTCGCAGGGGACCGTCAGCCCCTGCCTCCATCACCCGGGTGATGATATTGGTTTCAGTAATTGAGGAAATTAATTTGGCCAATTTAATTGACTGACTTAAATCAAGATTGGAACTTACGTTGCTTTGAAGAATGTTGTAGAATTTCCAGATTTTTTGCGGTTGATACAGCAGGCTCTGCTGCTCAATTTTTTCTTTAATGGAAAAAAGAATTTTCTGCTGCCGGCGGCTGCGGGCAAAGTCTGAGCCCTCATTGTCGGTGCCGTGGCGACTGCGGGCAAACTCAAGGGCCCGTTGACCGTCCATTGTCTGCCAGCCGGTTTCAAAACTAACCACCCGATAAGAAAAATTAGCTCCAGGAAATTCTCGGTCAACAAAACTTTTTTCTACATTTATTTCAATTCCGCCCAATTCGTCAATTAATTCTCTAAAAATATTGAAATCTACTCTAAGCCAATAGTGAATCGGAATATCTAAAACATCGCTGACTACTTTGCTGGTTAATATTGCTCCATCGCCCGATTTGAGCATTCCCAGGGCATTGGCCGTATTGATTTTCCGCCAGCCAAAGTCGGGGATTGGCACGTAAAGGTCGCGCGGGATGGATAATAGCGCCAGGCGATTGGTTGATGGTTTAATACTGGCCAGAATAATGGTGTCGGTTAAATAGGGTCCTTCGTGCTCGGCCCCGCCCATGCCTAAAATTAGAATGTTGATACGGTCGGTTAGTTCTCCTTTTAGAATTTTATCCTGGCCGATGACCAACCTGACTACACCCTCCCAGAAGGAAAGTCTGCCAAAGTTGGTGATTAGGCTGTCGCGGGATATGATGGTGTTGGCTGAAAAGAAAATAGCCACTACTAAAATAAAAACCAGAATCTGGAAAATAATTCGGCCGGCCCGTGCCGGTGGTCTGATTTTGGTTAGCTTTTGGGGTTGTTCAAGTTGGGACGCGGTTAGTTTTTCGGCTGGTTCAATGCCGTCAATTAGATTAACGCGGTGGTCTAACATATTGAGTTTATTCTAACGTTATAATTGGTAATATAGCCAAATTATAACACGAGAGAAAAATCAGGCAAGAAAAAATGTTAGAATATTCGGCAATATGTGCCACAGGGCATTCTGCGTGTTGCCTTGTGGATAACTTTTTTGCCAGATATGTTATATGTATGATATAATAAATATTGACTTTAACCGGTTAAAAGGTCGTTTTAAATAAAGGTGTTAAAAATTAAATAATAAATATGAAAAGAAGACAAGGATTTACTTTGATTGAGCTGTTGGTCGTAGTAGCCATTATGGGCTTGCTGGCCGCTTTAGCCGTGGTTGCCTTGAATAATGCCAGACAGAGAGCCAGAGATGCTCGTCGGGTGGCTGACGTCAAACAGATTCAGACCGCTTTAGAGCTGTATTATCTGGACAATAACGAGTATCCGAATGCTGATGCCACCAGTAGTGATATTGACGGTAAATGTATTAGTGGGAATGGCGCTATTGCTGATCCTTGTGGTGGTACACCAACCTATATGGCAGTTATTCCAACTAATCCGTCGCCCAAGGACGATGGAGATTGTGGAAATACCAGTTATACTTATACCGCCGTCCCTACTGGCGACGGCGACAATAACATAAGTTATTATATTGAGTATTGCGTGGGTAGTAAAATAAGCGATTTGGCGGCTGGAGCGCATACCGCTACTCCGGCTGGTTTAGACGATTAATTTCGGGTAGTTTATTTATATAATATATTTCAAAAATCCGCGTCTTTACGGAGCGGATTTTTGTATTCCTTAACCCCAACCTCCTTAATCAGTAATCCTGAGGTCCTTGAGGTCGGACCTTTCGGGTCCCCCTCTTCAGAA
>CAZMTM010000006.1:0-11327 GCA_964569175.1 uncultured Gammaproteobacteria bacterium
GCCTGACCCCAAAAATCCAAAATTAGTTTTAAATAATGATTTAATTGCTCCCGAAGGTTACGGAGAAATTATTGGCGGAAGCCAGAGAATTGATGATTTAAAGACATTAGAAAAAAAATTAAAAGAATTTAAATTACCGCGTAAAGCATTTGAATGGTATTTAGACTTGCGGCGCTACGGCTCAGTGCCGCACTCAGGATTTGGTATTGGATTGGAACGAACCATAGCCTGGATTTGCGGCTTACCGCACGTTAGAGAAACTATCCCCTTCCCGCGACTGATAAATAGATTAAATCCTTAATGTATCTCTAATTTCCATTATCTTTAAAAGTATGTTAAAAGAACTCAATCTAAAATTAAATAACAATAATAACAATAACCTCCATCGGCGGGCTTGATTAGTATTAATCTGAAAGAGATACAAAAAAGTCCGCCATTAAAAAGCGGATTTTTTATTCTGGGGTAGTTCAATCGGTAGAATGCTTGACTGTTAATCAAGAGGTTGCTGGTTCGAATCCAGCCCCCAGAGTTTTGACCAGAAAAGCGAGGTTTCACTTCGCTTTTTGGTTATTTTTTTTGACACCTTTTTTCGCTGTGTTTTAAGCGAAATTTAGGGTGTGTATAACTTTTTTACATTACTCTTGACAATTTATTTTACATCGGCTATATTTAAATTATGCTTTCAAAATTTATTCAACAACAACGAAAAAAGAATAATTTGACGCAGGAATTTTTAGCGTTGGAACTTGGCATTTCCCGCCCGACTTATGTTCAGACAGAACAAGGCGAGCGAGATTTAACTATTACTGAGGCAGAAAAACTGGCTTCTATTTTTGGCATTCCGTTTGAAGATTTTCTCGCGGGCAAAGCGCCAAAACATAGGGTGATTATAGAGAAAGAATCAAAAAAACCATCCGCTGGTCTCCAAATCCGGGTAACACAAAAGAATTTAGAGAAATTTAAACAAGTATTATTGTATGTACTTGGAAAAGTCGGAAGCAAACCGAATGTGGGTGAAACCGTGCTCCATAAACTGCTTTATTTTATCGACTTTGATTACTACGAGAAATTTGAAGAAAATTTGATGGGGGCAACCTACATTAAAAACTATCATGGCCCCACCTCAGTGGAATTGAAGGATGTTATAGATAATATGTGCAAGAATGGAGAGATAGAGGCGGTTAAGAGTCAGTATTTTAAGTATGAACAGAAGAAATATTTACCAATCAAGAGGTCAAATCTTAATGTGTTTTCCGCTCGCGAGATAGAACACATTGACGGTGTTTTGGCGCGACTTGCTGATAAAAATGCAAAAGAAATAGAGAATTATTCACACGAAGATATTCCGTGGAAAGCCGCCGAGGAAGGCAAACCTCTTTCGTATGAAAGTGTTTTCTATCGCGACGAGCGCTATTCTGTAAGAAACTATGACGATGAACTTTAATGAGTTGCGCGAGTTTACAAAAGAATGCAAACGGCTTGCAAAAAAGTATAGATCTCTCCCCGGTGATTTGCGAGAATTCAGAAACGTTGTTTTCACAATGCCACTCGGCAATAGCAAACATTTTAATGTCGTAACGCAAACTGAGGGCGTCAAAATAATTAAGGCGCGTTTTTTTTGCAGATATTTAAAGGGGTCATCACTGCGAATTATTTACGCTTTTCATTGGCAAAGTTGTAAAATTGACTTTATCGAGATATATTTTAAGAGTAATAAAGAGAACGAAAATCGCAAAAGAATCAAGGAATACTTGAAAAATTTTTCTTAAAAAAGGGTGGAAAAAGTGTCAAAAACTTTTTACTGACACTTTTTTCTTACTATAGGCGAAACCTCGCTTTTTGGACTGTCCAAACACAAAAAACCTGCTATAATTAAAGCGGGTTTAGAAAATAGTGTGTAGCGGGGTAGGCAGACTACCAAGAAGTGGCGATTTGGAAGGCAAAACGGTCTGTTAAGCTCTGAAAAGAGGTTCTAACGTCGTCCAGCCCCCAGAGCTTGACCAAAAGAGCGAGGCAAAACCTCGCTTTTTTGAATTACTCAACAATAAACATAAACAATAAATTTGACAGGGAATAACATACTGTTATAATTTATTATGGTTCATAAATTTTGATAAAACAAAACAAAGGAGGTAAAATGAAAACGAAAAAAGAAGTTTCCGGTCGCCAATCAGATCATAATCAAAAAGTAAGTATAAAAGTTCTGGAAGAACGAACGGAGAATGAAGTAGATCTTCAAAAAATTGCTGACTACCTTGGCTGGAAATTAATTGAAGAAGAAGGCGAAATAATCCCAAAAACACTAATTTCAAGAGAGAAAAATCCGCGAATTTGCTTGTGGCCAATAGGCGAAAACAACAAAGCGATTACTGTTCATGCCGAAAAAAGTAAGGATGAATCTGGCTGCTTTGCCTTTCTACAAAATATTACCGAAGTCGAATTCGAAAAATTCCAGAGAATTAAAAATGACAAGTCTATAAAACAGTCAGAGCAGTGATTATTAAGACTCCGTACACCTGGCTGTGCTTATCAAATGAAGACCCGAAAACATTCGTCGTTTTAGGCAAATAGTTATTGAAAACAAAAAGATCTGTTTATTGACAGATCTTTTAAATTTATTTGTCTTATAATTTGCACAGGTTATATTTTCATTTTTTCTGTTTTGTGCTATACTTTTGGTATGGAAAGAAGAAAAGAAAATCTTTCAACTCCTGAACCGAATAAAGAACAAACGGAAATTGTTGAAAAAGTTTATAAGGTAATGAGTAAGATATTGCAGATAAAAAGAAAAGACCAGGGATATAAGCAGGTAGTATATAAAATAGCGACTGATTTAGAAAAAAAATATCCTGAACCTAAGAAATACTATCTTTTTCACATGTTAATTTTCAGCACCCCAGAAGCTGGTGAATGCGAGCACTTTGATTTCCCGGGTGAAGATTCTGTCCTGAAAACCCTAGAAAGAAAACTAGCAGAAATTTCAAAAAAGTAAATCACTAGAATTCTAACTCTAAAAATAAAAATAGATAATTATTTCTACTACTTATGGAAAGAATATTGAGCAAAGAAACAACTGATAAAATTGATCAATCGGTCAAACTCTGCGGTTGGGTCAATACCCGACGAAACATGGGTAAGATTGTTTTTATTGACCTGAGAGATATATCAGGTCTGGTTCAGGTAGTCTTTGCGCCGAATGGACTTGATAAAGAATCTCAAAAATTAGTCAAAAATATTCGACCAGAGTTTGTAATTGAAATTATTGGCAAAGTCCAGTCCAGACCTAAAAATCAAATTAATAAAAACTTATCAACCGGCGCAATAGAAATAACCGCTAAAAAATTAACTATCCTGTCCGAAGCTAAAACCCCGCCCTTTGAGATTGATAATGAAACCTTAAGGGCCAATGAGGAATTACGTCTTAAATACCGTTATCTTGATTTACGACACGAACGAATGAAAAATAACTTGATTCTTCGCACCAAGGTAATTAAATTTTTCCGCAAATATCTTGACAAAGAAGGCTTTCTGGAAATTGAAACGCCAATTCTAACCAAGGGCACGCCTGAAGGAGCCCGTGAGTATATTATTCCCTCCCGACTTGAACCGGGTAAATTTTATGTTTTACCCCAATCACCGCAGCAATTCAAACAATTGCTAATGGTGGCTGGGTTTGACCGCTATTATCAAATTGCTCGCTGCTTCCGCGATGAAGACAGCCGGGGCGACCGTCAGCCTGAGTTTACTCAGCTTGACATTGAAATGAGCTTCATAACCAGAGAAAACATTTTGAAGTTTATTGAAAAACTATTTATTGAAATGGTTGAAAAAGTAGCGCCAAATAAAAAAATAAAGCAAATTCCCTTTCCCCGTCTGACTTATCAAGAAGCCACGGAAAAATATAAGACAGATAAACCTGATTTGAGAAAAAATATAAAAAATTCTGACGAATTAGCCTTCTGCTGGATAACTGATTTGCCTCTCTTTGAACATTCAGAAGAAGAAAAAAAATTAGTTTCCGGCCATCATCCTTTTACCGCTCCAAAAGAAGAAGATTTAGTTCTCTTAGAAAAGGAACCCCTGAAGCTGAAGTCTCAGGCCTATGATTTAGTTCTTAACGGCTACGAAATAGGCGGCGGAAGCATTAGAATTCATCAGCCAGAGCTACAAAATAGAATCTTTAAAATCCTCGGACTTTCATCTCAAGAGATTAAACAGCGCTTTGGTCATATATTAGAAGCTTTTGAATATGGAGTTCCGCCGCATGGCGGTATCGCGCCCGGCATTGACCGCATTGTAATGATTTTGGCTAATGAACCAAATATTCGCGAGGTTATCCCCTTTCCAAAAACCAGCGACGGCAAAGATTTAATGATGGGCAGTCCGAGCGAAATCCCAGAAGCTAAAACGGAAGAAGTCCATATCAAAACAATAAAACAATAAACAACAAACGACAAATAACAGACCATAGACGATGCGTATTTTAAAACTAGCCTGCCAAAATTTTTCTCGAAATTTTATCCTTTCTTTAACCAGTATAGTGGTTATACTGTTAATGCTTTTTTCATTAAGCCTGCTTTATAACATCAATGTCCTGACTCAAGAGACGCTCAATTCTTTCAAGGCTAAAATGGATTTGAGTATTTATCTCAAGCAAAATGTTAATGAAAATCAAGTTAACTTATTTCGCACAGAACTGGAAAACATGCCTGAAGTCAAAGAAATTCATTATATTACCCCCCAGCAAGCGTTAGAACAATTCGAAGAAAAACATAAGAATGATCCACTTATTTTAAAATCTCTTGAAGAACTAAAAGAAAATCCTTTTGGCGCGGCCATCACCATCAAGTTGCGCGACTCAATCAATTATGAAACGGTCCTGGCGATAACTGAAAAACCGGCTTATCAGACAATAATTCAAGACCATGACTTCTATGACTATCAACAAATAATCAGTGCTTTTAACAAATTTAACACTAGAATTCACTATGCTGGATGGATAATTAGCGGAATTTTCGTTCTGATTGCCATATTAATAATTTTTAACACCATTAAATTGGGTATTCTGGCCCGACAAAAAGAAATCAAGATTATGAGATTGGTCGGTGCCACCGCCTGGTTTATCCGCGGACCATTTCTATTAGAAAGTTGTCTGTATGCCTCGGTGGCCTGGCTGCTAAATTCCTTGATAATTATTTCTGTCTCTCTGTTCTTGCGACCTTATATCAAACAATTTTTAGAGTCAGATTTTGACTTTTTTATCTACTTAAAAATCCACTCCTTTGAATTTTTCGGCGGCTTGCTATTTTTTGCTCTAATCATTTCTATGTTAGCTAGTAGTGCCGCAATTAAAAAATATTTAAGAGTATAAAAAATATTTAAGAGTATAAAAATATGACCATTTCTCTATCAATCTTTTTAATAATCTTCTTGGTCCTGATGGGTATCTGTCTTCTTTTTGCTCTCTGGACTATGTATCATGTTATCCGCTTTGGCACGCTCAATTTTCATACCGTCCTAACCTCATTTATTTTTGTAGCCGGGATTATTATTATCCTGTTCTTCGCTTATCAGAATCTTAAAGAAGTTAACTGGGAAACGCCAATTACTATTTTTGGAAATATTGGCATTGAACTGCCCGATTTACATGATATGGGGCCGGATAATATAAAAGACATTATTCCTTAAATAAAAATATTTATTAAAATTTATGCAACCACTTTATCGACTACTACAATTAAACATCGGAGAAAGAGTAATTTTTACTCTACGTAAATTCTGGTTTATCTTTTTTAGAAAAATAATCAAGTTTATTTTTTTAGCTATAGTACCTGTTATTGTCTGGTTCATTATAGTAAATCTTGTCCCTGACCTGCTGTTTAATGAAAAAATACGCACCTTATTAATTATGGCCGCCTCTCTTTATGAGCTTTTCATCTGGCTGGTATTCTTCTACGATTGGGTTGACCATTATCTGGATATCTGGTTAGTTACCAGTCAAGAAATAATTGACGTTAAACAACTAGGACTTTTCCATCGTCGGGTGGCCAGACAACCGCTACACAGCGTTCAAGACGTAGTAGCAGAAAGCAAAGGATTTGCCCAAACTTTTCTCCACTTTGGCAATGTTTACGTCCAGAGCGCCGGCACTAAAGAAAGGTTTGTTTTTAAACAAATTGCCCATCCCTATCAGGTGGCTGATAAAATCAATGATTTGGCTAAACGTTCTGCACAATCACTTAAAAAATGAAGTTAAAAAGATTTGATTATAATCTACCCAAAAAATTAATCGCCCAGAAACCTATTCGGCCTCGAGATCATTCGAGGCTGATGATTTTAAATAGAAAAAATCAAACTATTAAACACGACTACTTCTATAATCTGGGTAAGTATTTAAAACCTGATGATGTTTTAGTGGCTAATAATTCAAAAGTTATCCCGGCCCGGCTTTACGGAATAAAACCAACCGGCGGTAAAATAGAAATTCTCCTACTTAAACGCTTAGACAGTAAAAATTGGGAAACTATTATTAAAGGAAAAGTTAAGCCCGGGTTAAAAATAAAATTTAATCACAATTTGTTTGGTGTCCTGATTAGCCTCGTTTCAACGCAAATCTGGCAGATAAAATTTAATTTGTCAGGCCCGACCCTGACCAGAGCAATTTACCGATCAGGCCAAACGCCGACCCCGCCCTATATCAAACGCTTATCAAATTTGAAAGAATACCAGACAATTTATGCTAAACACCCGGGTTCAGCCGCTGCTCCAACGGCTGGTTTTCATTTTACAAAAAAATTAATTAGTAAATTAAAAAAACAGGGCATTCAATTTGAATTTGTCACCCTGCATGTCGGACTGGGCACCTTCCAACCAGTCCGTACGGAAAATATTGAAGCTCATAAAATGCATCCCGAGTTAGCTGAACTTAGAAAAGAAGTGGCTGATAAATTAAATCAATCTAAAACCAATAATCAGAGAATTATTGCTATTGGCACTACAGCCACCCGTGTTTTAGAATCTTTTTGTTCCTATAAAAAATTACAGGCTAATTCAGGATGGCTTAATCTTTTTGTTTATCCGGGCTATCAATTTAAATTTATTGACGGATTAATTACTAACTTCCACTTGCCCAAATCTACCCTGCTAATGTTAGTAGCCGCTTTTGCCGGTCAAAAATTTATCTTCCGCGCCTATCAGCAAGCTATTAAAAAGAAATATAGATTTTATTCCTTTGGCGATGCTATGTTAATTATTTAGTCTCTTACCCTTCGGTGATAAAATACTCAGCATTTTTATTTAAAAAATAATTCTACTTTTTAAAGCCGTATAGCCAAAATTTAATCTGGTTTTTTAATTTTTGTCTTAATTTATAAGAATTACAGTGTTTAAGCATACCAAGGTAAGATTGGATGCTTTGATTTAATGCTTCTTTGGTAATCTTGGCTTGCCCAAATTTATCAATTTTCTTTTTTAATTTTTCAAACATCCTTCTCTTTGTCTTTGTTCTTAAAACCCGCCAGCGCGGAAGACTAACATACCCTAAAAAATCCGTTCCTTGCTTATATTTCCGAATAATAACCTTATTTGGGTGTAAAAATAATTTAATTTCGTCTTGCAAAAATTTATCAATCGATAGGATTAATCTCTCCAAATATTCCTGCCTCTTGGCTAAAATTACAAAATCATCAGTATACCGAATATAATATTTTATTCTAAGTTTATGCTTAATAAACTGATCCAATTCATTAAGATAAACATTGGCGAAAATCTGACTGGTCAAGTTGCCCAATGGGATACCTTGAGAAAAACTTTCTAGAATCTCCTTTATTAACCATAAAATATCTGAATCCTTAATCTTCTTGGAGATTATGCTCAATAAAATCTGATGGTCAACGCTGGCAAAAAATTTCTTAATATCACATTTGAGAACGAAACAAATTTTAGCACAATTTTTACTAATCCGATGATAAAATTTTTCCAACCTCTTAACGGCTCGGTGTGTTCCTTTGTTCTTTCGGCAGGAATAAGAATCAAAAATAAAGGTTGGTTCAAAAACTTGTTCTAAATATCTGCTGATTAAATGGTGGATAATTCTATCTCGAACTTTCGCTTTATGAATATGGCGAAGCTTGGGGTCTTGAACATAAAAAGATTTATAGGTAGAATGACAATAGGTTTTATTTCTTAAATCAGTTTGAAGTTCAAAAAGATTATCTTCTAGATTCCGTTCAAAAATTTGGACATCAATTTTTTTTCTTTTTCCTTTTTTGAATTCGTCCCATGCTAGAAATAAATTCTCTAAAGAAATTAATTCTTTAAAATTATGACAAATTCTTCTTTTAATAAGACCCCCCCCCCGATGGAGTTAAAATCAATATTCCTATTTTTCATAAAACATATGAACTGTATAAATTATTATATCAATATTTAAAACTGTTCCCCAAAAAAGATAAATATACTTTAGGTCAAAGGATTGATAATATTGCTATAGGAATACTTGAATCAATAATTACAGCTAGTATTTCAAGAAAAAATAAATTGCAACTTTTAGAAAAAGCTAGTCAAAAGCTAGATTTACTCAAAGTTCTAATTCGACTAACTAAAGATTTAAAAATACTTGATAATAAAAAATATTTAGAAATTCAAAAAAGAATTCGAGAAATAGGCAAAATGCTCGGCGGTTGGATAAAATCAAGAGCGCTCAATTAAGGCGCTCTTAATCTTTAAATAAGAAACTGCCGCAAGAAGCCGAACCACAGTCGGAATTAGCATTGTCAGAGAAGTTGTAGTTCAGCTTCGGACGACCATTGTTGAGGTTGAGGTAAGGCACGTTGTCAGAGTCATAACGAGAGCTTCTTGTATTGCCGGCTTTCGTCCAACATCACTGAAAAAATATTTCTATTTTTTCTGTATTTAATCCGGCAGCAGCCCTAATTTAAAAATTAAGACACCTGCTCTAAAAGTCGGCAAGGAGTTTCTTTAGAATTCGGTGACCCTAAACCGTGATTTAGGATGCATTAACCGACTATTTATAATATATCAATTTTGCCAAAAAAGTAAATCCCAGCGCAATAATACGCTGGGATATTTTTCCAAGTTTCCAAGGACCAAAATCCAAGTTTCCTAACTCCCGCAAGAAGCCGAACCACAGCCGGAAAAAGCATCGCCAGAGAAGTAGCAGCGCAGCCACGGACGACCATTGTGGAGGCGGAGGTAAGGCACGCGGGCAGAGCCAAAACGAGAGCCTGGAAGGTCAATATAATGGCCTTCTAAGGTATTCGGACTCTGGGCGGCGATTGCAATACCTTCGGTGACAATTAATCCTCTTCGTTTCTGCTTTTTGAACACTTTTATACAAGTATCAGGCGATTTTCCAAGCATCTCTTTACCATCTTCAACTTGATAAATCCAATAAGGTATCGTAGCTGTATCAACCACATCTTTGAGACTAGCAAGATTAAGATAATTCTTGCCACCAATCAATTCCATCTGTTTGGAGACAGAAACTATAGTCGCTGGGATAATCAGTAAAGCGCCTTCTTTATCTTCTGGTTCTGGAATAAGATTGGCAAACTCCTCTTTGCTCATGCCAGCTGCTTTATGGTAACCGAGTTTTACCAAGCGTTTCAATTGAGTTGACCTGACATCTTCTGGGACGGGTGTTTCTCTCTGCGCTTCTGTCAAAATATTAGCCAGTTCGTCCTCTGGTGTCTCTTTAATAAGAGACCTGAATTTCTCAACCAAAGTCTTTCTTTGATCTTTACAAAGAGCCATTAATACCTCCTTTTTTGTTATTATAAAGTATAACAGGTTTTTAAAAATCTGTCAATGAAATGTATCCACAAGGAGATGTATACGCACGCATTCTATTTATATCTATCTATGGACAAACCTTCTCTTTTTTGCTAAAATAAAACTAAACAGTTAGGGAAACCCAGAAAATTTTATGGGGTATAAAGTTGACGAAAATTTCTTTAAAAAATGGACTCCTGAGTTAGTGTACATAAAATCTATGATAGTAACAGAAGTTTTCAATTAGTTTTTAAATAGAGATCCTGACTATCTTAAAACAAATTTATCATCAGGTTCCTTCGGAAATGCGTTTAGAAAGAAAATATAAAATTTATAAAGACCATTTAAAATAATTGGGGCCTGGTAGCCAAGGAGCAAGGCGGCTGTCTGCAAAACAGCTATACGCGGGTGCAATTCCCGCCCAGGCCTTTTTCTTCTTCTTAGTAATATTACAATAGATATATGCCTGATAAAAAACAAAAACTAATTATTGTTGACGCGTCAGCCGTCCTTCATCGCGCCTGGCACGCTCTACCAAAATTAACCGACCCAAAAGGCCGGATTGTTAATGCCGTTTATGGTTTTACTACTCTTCTACTAAAACTATTACGCGAACAAAAACCAGATTACATAACGATTACTTTTGACACCAAAGCGCCGACCTTCAGACATAAGAAATATAAGGAATATAAGGCAACCAGGGTTCCCCAACCACAAGAATTTTATGACCAGATACCGATTGTCAAAGACCTGATTAGTGCCTTTGATATACAAATTTTTGCTAAAGACGGTTTTGAGGCTGATGACCTAATTGGCACAATTAACAACATTAGCTCTGAAATCCCTAACCTTAAATCTATTATCATCTCTGGCGACAAAGATTTATTTCAGCTGGTTGATGATAAAACCGAGGTCTATTTTCTTAAACAAGGGTTGGCACAAATGAAAATCTATAACCAGGACGCTGTCTTCCAACGTTTTGATTTAAATCCAAAACGATTGATTGATTTTAAAGCCCTGTCCGGCGATCCATCTGACAACATTCCGGGCGTTAAAAACATCGGGCCAAAGACAGCCCTGGGATTGATTAAAAAATTTGGTTCAATAGAAAAAATTTACCAACATTTAGAAAAATGTCATACAAAAAAAGAAGATTGTCAAATTAAAGAATCATTAGCCGACCTGCTGCTTAAAAATAAAAAAGAGGCATTTCTGGGTAAAGAATTAGTAACCATCAAACAAGACGTTAAGGGTATAGACAATCTTGAAAATTGTAAAATTAAAAACATTAATCAAGAAAAAGTAAAAGCTATGTTTGAAAAACTGGGCTTTAATAGTCTAATTAGAAGATTAGAACAAGCAAGTCTCAGTCAACAGAATAAACTATTTTAGAATAGCTTAAACCTTAAATTTCACAGTTTGCAATTCATGATTATTTTTTTATACGGGTCCGACACCTATCGCTCACGCGAAAAAATGTCCGCCTTTAAACAAAAATTTATTCGTCAAAAAGATAAAAATGGTCTTAATATCTC
>CAZMTM010000006.1:11337-14183 GCA_964569175.1 uncultured Gammaproteobacteria bacterium
CTCGGTACTTCAAAGACCCGATTTAACTGTTGACGAGTTAAGAAAAGCAACGCTTAGCGGCAGTCTCTTTTCTAAAAAAAGACTAATTGTTATTGAGGGACTCTTATCAAGTAAAGCCACAAAAAAACAAGAGCCATTAATTCAAGAAGTTATTAATTTTCTCAAGAAAATACGCCGGGACGAAGACAACATTGTCATTTTCTGGGATGAAGCAATTGAAAAAAAAGAATTAACCAAATCTCAGGATAAGTTATATCAACTCCTGAAAAAAGAAAAAATAAAACAGGAATTCGAACCATTAAAACCCTACGAACTAAAAAACTGGATAAAAAGAGAAGTTAGTAAAAATAAGGTTAAAATAGAAAACCAGGCGATTGACCTGTTAGTAGATGCCTGCGGAAATAACCTCTGGTCTATTAAAAATGAATTAGACAAATTAACAGCCTGGCTGAAAGACTATTTTATCCGGTCAGCTGACGTCAAAAACCTTGTTTTAGAAAAATTAGAGCAAAACATCTGGAAATTAGTAGATGCTATTGGCGCCAAGAATAAAAAGCTGTCTCTACGGCTCCTCTCCGACCAAATCAGAGGCGGAGCCAGCATTGATTATCTAATCTTAATGTTAGCTCGCCAATACCGTATCCTTCTCAAAATTAAAGCTTATCTGGCTGCTCATAAAGCTCCCACTCCAATCCCCGCTCAAATAGCCAGAAGTCTGTCGCTCCACTCTTTCGTTTGTCAGAAAGGCCTAAGACAAGAGAAAAACTACAATTTAGCAGAAATAAAAAAAATCTATCGACAATTATTGAAGATAGACCTTCTAAGAAAAACCCGGCCAATTACCCCAGAAGTCTTATTAAATCTGCTAATTGTTAAGAGTTAAATTGACTTTAATCTTTTACTCAACCTTGATTTATAACGAGCCACAGTATTTTTTTTAAAAATTCCTTTTTGTGCAGCTCTATCCAGAGCTTTTTGTAATTTTAAATAAAAATCAGCAGCATTCTTTTTATCCTTATCCGCTACTGTCTTCAAAAATCGGCGCTTAAGCCATTTAATATTTATTTTTACTTTTTTGTTGCGAAACTCCCGTTTTTTGGCCTGACGAAGAGCTTTAATGGCAGATGGTTTGATGGGCATACCTTTTTAAAATATCTAATATAAAAAAACTAAAATGCTTCCTCCTCACCTCTTAACATTTCTTCTTCCTGGGCAATCAACTTGTCCCACTTATCTCGTCCGTTAATCAGAACATTTAATCTGGCTTTGAAATTTTCATTAAAATCCTTGATTGATTTAGGATTTTTTTGGAAAATATTACAAAGTTCCTCTAGCAACTGCTCGGGTAGAATCGGTAAAAAAATAAGCAGATCGTTCTGATCAGCTGGAGATATGGACGAAGAGGTAATAACTTGATTTATTTTTGCTAATACTTTTGACATGAATTTCTGGAAAAATCAAAAACTTCTTGAATTTTAATTAGAAACTCATCTCGGCCTTTTGTTCGAAAATCTTATCGGGATTTTTCGCTATTTCCATGCCCAACATTTCGCTTATCTCAACCAATCGTTTATCTGAATTCTCAGGGAATTGTCCCAAAAAATTTCTTTCGCGTTCGGCTCCCCGACTAAAGACTTCTCGCTTCACTGTATTGCCTTCCGGTGTACTCATATTTATTTCCTTTATCTTTTTAACAATTTCTGCTTTCTCCGTACTCAATTCCCCCACTTCCATCCTCGCCTCCTTATTGTTTGGGTTTAGTAGAAAATTTTCTTGCTTTTTCATAGTCTTTCTCACAAAATCCTCCGCTGATATTATTAACTAATATAGTATACCGTATTTTAGTCAACTTGTCAAGTGTGGATAACCATTTTAGCAAAATTTAAGTTATCCTGTCCCGAAGTTTTGACAAACTCAACGTGATATAGTAATATTATAACAGATATGATTTATTCTCTCAAGGGAAAAATTAGCTACAAAGATAACGACTTTATCGTTCTGGAAACAAACGGTCTGGCTTATCAAGTATTTGTGACCGGTTTTTTGTTGGAAAAAATCAAAATTGACCAAACGTTAAAAGTTTTTACTTATCTTCAATTAAGAGAGAACACTACCATTGAACTATATGGATTTGAAAATCAGCAAGAATTAGAATATTTTAAACGTTTAAACGACATATCTGGTATCGGACCAAAATCAGCCATGAATGTTTTGTCTCTAGTGCGAATCAGGGATTTAGAAAGAGCTATTCTTAATGAAAATGTGACCATTCTAACCAAGGTTTCTGGTATTGGCAAGAAAACGGCTGAAAGAATTATTCTAGAACTTAAGGGAAAAATTGAAAAAACTACCAAGAACGAAATATCTCAAGATGACAGTCTGGTTATTGACGCTCTGGTTAGCATGGGTTATACACTAGCTGAAGCCCGGCAGGCGCTCAGAAAAATTCCTCAAGAAATCACGGAAACAAAAAAAAGGCTCAAAGAAGCCCTCAAAATTTTAAGCCGCAAATAAACTAAACCTACTTTTGCACTTTTACACCTTTTATTTTCACTTCTGTATACAACTGGCGATGGCCAGTTTTTTTATGATAACGAGTTTTCGGCTTATATTTAATTATTTTAACCTTTTTACCCTTTCCCTGAACCAAAATCTCTGCTTCCACACCAACACCCTTAAGATGAGGCTGTCCAATTGACGCCTTATTCTTACTGGAATCAAAAGTCAGAAGAACTTCTTTGAATAAAACCTTTTCCCCGGCTTTGCCGGGAATTTTTTCAATTCGAAGAACGTCCCCCTTCTCAACCAGATATTGTTTCCCGCCAGTTTTAATTATTGCTGTTAAA
>CAZMTM010000007.1:0-13535 GCA_964569175.1 uncultured Gammaproteobacteria bacterium
TGTCGTGTAAGTTACGACCTGCATGAACGGCATAACGACTTGGCAACTGTCTCAACGAGGGACTCGACGAAATTGCAATGAGCGTGAAGATGCGCTCTATTCACGGTTAGACGAAAAGACCCCGTGAAGCTTTACTACAGCTTGATATTGGATTGGGGATATACATGTTCAGCGTAGGCAGGAGTGTCTCGCTTCGGTGAGATACACCAATGAGACACTGCCCTTGTATATTTTTAATTCTAATCCTCTTTGACTAGAGGAGACAGTATCTGGTGGGTAGTTTGACTGGGGCGGTCGCCTCCCAAAAGGTAACGGAGGCGTTTATAAGGTCGGCTTAGCGCGGATGGAAATCGCGCTGGACGTGTAAAGGCACAAGCTGGCTTGACGGCAAGACCTACAAGTCGCGCCGAGAGGAAACTCGAACTTAGTGATCCGACGCTTGCTCATAGGAGCGGCGAAGCTCAACGGACAAAAGCTACTCCGGGGATAACAGGTTAGTCTCGCCCGAGCGTTCACAGCGACGGCGAGGTTCGACACCTCGATGTCGGCTCATCCTATCCTGGGGGTGAAGAAGCTCCCAAGGGTTTGGCTGTTCGCCAATTAAAAGGGTACGCGAGCTGGGTTCAGAACGTCGTAAGACAGTTCGGTCTCCTATCTACCGTGAACGTTCGAAACTTGAGGGGACTCTTCTCTAGTACGAGAGGATCGAGAAGGACGGACCTCTGGTGTACCAGTTGTTCTGCCAAGAGCATCGCTGGGTAGCTACGTTCGGTGCGGATAAGCGCTGAAGGCATATAAGCGCGAAGCCGTCCCCAAGATTAAGTTTCGTGGTTCCGATTTCGGTCGGAATGAGAGACACCCGGGAGATTACCGGGTATATAGGCCCTAGGTGTAAGTCTGGCAACAGATTTAGCCGAGGGGTCCTAATTAGTCAAATCTCTAATCCACCACTTAGTCCACAAATTTATAAATTTTCCAAGAACAACAGAGCTCTGGTGGCTCTACCGGGGAGGCAACACCTGTTCCCATCCCGAACACAGAAGTTAAGCTCCCCAGGGCCGATGGTAGTCCTTTGGGGCGAGAGTAGGTCGTCGCCAGAGCCCTGTTGTTCTTAAACAAACTGCCATTTTTTATGGCAGTTTTGTTATTTATTTTGTTATGTTATAATATTATATAACCTTAAAATAATTCAAAGTATGCAATATATCGCGGATTTTCACATTCACTCAAAATATTCTCGGGCTACTTCCAAAAATATGGATTTAGAACATTTGGCTCAATGGGCTAAAATTAAAGGAATCCAAATTTTGGGCAGCGGCGACTTTACTCATCCAGTCTGGTTCCAGGAATTAAGAGAGAAGTTTAAACCAGTAGCTGACGGCTTATATCAGCTAAGAAATCAGCCGGCTATTCATCAGCAATCGGCAGTCAACTTTATTTTAACTTCCGAACTTTCCTGTATTTATAAGAAGAATGGCAGGGGTCGAAGGATTCATTTGGTTGTTCTAGCTCCCAATTTAGAAACAGTAGCTAAGATAAATCAGAAATTGGGAGAACGATTTAATCTTCGTTCTGACGGTCGGCCCATTTTAGGGGTTGACGCTAAAGAATTAGTGCAAATTTTACTTGATATTTCTGGAGATTGTTTTATTATCCCGGCTCATATTTGGACGCCCTGGTTTTCACTTTTTGGTTCTAAATCAGGCTTTGATTCAATTGAAGAGTGTTTTGAAGAGCTAACCCCCTCTATTTACGCCTTGGAGACCGGTTTGTCTAGCGACCCGCCAATGAACTGGCGTTGGTCGGCTTTAGATAGATTTACCCTTATTTCAAATTCAGATGCTCACTCACCGGCTAATCTTGGCCGGGAGGCCAATGTTTTTAATTTAGATAGATTAAGTTATCAAAGTATAATTCAGGCCATTAAAACAAAAAAGGGTTTTCAATTTACCATTGAGTTTTTTCCCGAAGAGGGTAAATATCATTTAGACGGTCATCGTCTTTGCGGAGTACGAATGGTACCAGCTCAGTCTAGAAAAGTCAGAGAGATTTGCCCAAAATGTAATCGGCCATTAACTATTGGTGTTTTACATCGGGTTGAAGATTTGGCTGACCGAGGAAAAGGTTTTAGACATAAAGAAGCGGTTGATTACAAAAGTATAATTCCTCTACCAGAGATTATCGCTGAAATAAAAGGAGTGGGTAAAAAATCCAAAAGTGTACAAGCAGAATACCAGAAGCTAATTACTAAAGGTAAAAATGAGTTTAATATTTTACTTAATTTAAATGAAAGCGAATTAACTAAAATTATTTCTCCTCAAATTGTTGAGGCAATTATTAAAATAAGAAAAGGAGAAGTTATTAAAGAGGCGGGCTACGACGGTGCTTACGGAAAAATCAGGGTTTTTAAAAACTCAATTTTTCACCAGAAAGATATGTTGTCCCAAAAGCGACAATATCCCGGACAAAAAAGAATGTTTTAATAATCTTTTTATAAGGAGTGAATTATGAAAGATATAAAGGAGCTGTTGTTGAAAATAATTACCAATAAATTTTTAGTCTTATTTTTTTGTTTTTTAGTTGTATTTTTAATTTTCGGTCTGAGTATTGGCCATGATTTTGTTTTCGACGATATAGGTGTGGTTAGGGACAGAGTAGAGCTTAGACAAGTTGGTAATATTCCAAATTTTTTTCTTTCTCCGTATTCGGCTCCTGAAAGCGGAGCTTATCGGCCTTTAACTGTACTTAGCTTTTCTTTAAACTATTTTTTATTTACTCCGTTCGCTTTATGGGGACAAACGCCGGCGCCATGGAGCTTTCATTTAATCAATATTATTTTACATATCTTAAATGGCTGGCTGTTGTTTTTGTTAATTAAAAAACTTAGTCAGCGAAAACTGCTGGCTTGGTTAACCTGTTTGTTATTTTTAGTTTTACCGATTCATGTGGAGGCAGTAGCCGGCATAGTTGGTCGAGCCGAACTTTTGACGCTTGGTTTTTCTTTATTGGTATTTTTATCTTTATTCTGTTTAGAATCCAGAATCTGGAAAACCTTACTGGGCAGTTCTTGTTTTCTGCTGGCCCTTTTAAGTAAAGAAAATGCCGTAGCTGTTTTGCCAATTTACTTTTTTATTGTATTGTATTCAGGACTACGTTCTTTACGAAAATATTCTTTGGGACAAAAAATAAGATTTACTTTTGCTCGCGTCTGGCCCCAATTTTTAGGATTAATCAGCGCTTTTTTTATTTATTTTGGCCTCCGCCTTCTGGTTTTAAAGAATAATTTATTCAGTAACCACGCCACTATTGTTGAGAATCCTTTAAAATTTGCTTCAATTGGCCAACGAATATTAACCGCTTTTAAAATTTTAACTCTTTATTTGGAAAAAACATTTTGGCCGGTTCAGCTTTCTTCGGATTATTCTTATAATCAAATTTCTTTAGTGAAGAACGGGTTAGATTTAAGAATGTGGCTTGGTATAATTGCCTTTTCATTTTTTATTTTCTGTTTATTCAAACCCTTTAAAAATTCAGGGCAAAAATGGTTTTTATTGGGTATATCGGCCAGTTTTTTTATCTGGCCCTTTTTGCCAATAGCCAACCTTTTATTCCCGATTGGTACTATTATGGCCGAACGGTTAATGTATTTTCCCTCAATTGGTCTTTGTCTTATTCTGGCTTATATTCTATTGCATTTGAGAAAACTTAAACCAAAGAAAGTTTTCTTGCCAATCTTTTTTATAATCTTGTTTGGCTTTTTGTTTTTTTATAGTGTCCGTTCCTATTCCCGAAACTTAGATTGGCATAATGAAAAAATGCTTTTTGTCAGTGCGGTCAAGGCTTCTCCGAACAGCGTACTCTCCCGTTCTAACAAAGGAGCAATGTATTTACTTGAAGGTAAGTATGAAGAGGCAGAAAAAGAAATCCTGGCCGCCCACCAGATTTATCCTTTTTACCCTCATGCCATGAATAATTTAGGTTTGATTTATCGCCATCAAGGGAAATATGACCTGGCTGAACAACAATTTTTAGCAACCATCGAAACTTCTCCTGGTTATATTAATGCTTATGAAAATTTAGCTCTAGTTTATTTTGACCAAGCTAAATATCAATTAGCTAGGGAGATTCTCTTAAAACGTTATCTTAATAATGAAGATTTGGTTAACTCGCACCTTGTTCGTCTTTTTGAGACAAGGATTAGAATTGCTCAAATAGCGGGTAGAGAAGACATGGTCAATCAGTTGATAGAGCAGATTAATCAACTAGTCGAGCCGACCAATTAGTTAATTGACAAACTAAATTCTAAGTGATAATCTAAATTGTAATAAATATTTTAGATAATTCTGCTATGCCTAAAATTTATCTTGATTATGCGGCGACTACGCCGACTGACCCGCGGGTCTTGAAAACAATGATTCCCTATTTCAGGGATACTTTTGGTAATCCTTCCAGCCTGCATACTTTTGGCCAGAAAGCAAAAATAGCCATAAACGAAGCCAGGGGAAAGGTCAGCCGATTAATAAATGCTTCTCCTGAAGAAATAGTTTTTACCAGCGGCGGGACAGAAGCCGACAATTTTGCTTTAAAGGGAGTTTTTTATAGTTTATCGCGGCCGGACAGTCATATTATCACCTCGTCCTTTGAACATCACGCCGTTTTAGAACCGTGTAAATTTTTAGAATCTCAGGGCGCTAAAATTACTTATCTGCCGGTTGGCAAGGAAGGGTTGGTTGACCCGGACGATGTGCACCAAGCCTTAACGCCGCAGACAATTTTAGTTTCTGTTATGCATGCCAATAACGAGATTGGCACTATTCAACCCATTCAGGAGATTGGTAAGATAATTTCTGATTTTAGGGAGAATCAATCAAAACCTTATCCTTATTTTCATACTGATGCCGTGCAAACTGCCGGACATTTGCCGATTAGGGTTGATGAGTTGGGTATTGATTTTCTTTCAATGTCAGCTCACAAACTTTATGGTCCCAAAGGAGTAGGCGCTTTATACATTAAAAAAGGAATAAAGATAACACCGTTTATGCATGGAGGTGAACAGGAAAGAAAGAGGCGGGCTTCTACTGAAAATGTACCGGGGATTGTTGGTTTTGGTCAAGCCTGTGAATTAGCCGGTCAGGAGCTTGAAGAAGAAGCCGAACGCTTAACCGGTCTGCGCGACTGGTTGATTGGTCAAATTTTAACTAAAATAAAAAATTCTCGACTTAACGGTCATCCCAAAAAACGGTTGCCTAATAATGTTAACGTCAGTATTAGAGGTGTAGAGGGTGAGGCCATGTTGATTTCTCTTGATTTAGAGGGCATAGCTTGTTCAACTGGTTCAGCCTGCTCTTCAGCAGAGTTGAAGCCGTCGCATGTTTTGTTAGCACTGGGGCTGGCTCCGGAAATTGCTCACAGTTCGCTTCGGTTTGCCCTGGGCCGCTGGACGCGGAAAAAAGACCTGGATTATATGATTAAAAATCTAATTCAGATTGTCACAAGGTTAAGAAAAATTTCACCGTTAAAAGTTTAATTTAATATTAGCAGTTAATTATTAATTTATGGGTTGTTTTGATGAAAATGGTCAATTAATGGAGCATTTTCTTCACCCGCGTAATGTGGGCAAGATTGAAAATGCCGATGGTATTGGTCATATTGGTAATCCGATGTGCGGCGACATAATGGATTTATATATCAAAGTAGAAGCTCACAAAATTGTTGACGCTAAATTTCAAACTTACGGATGTGCAGCGGCTATTGCCTCCACTTCGGTTTTAACTGAAATGATTAAAGGGAAAACTATTGACGAAGCGTTAAGACTCTCCAATAAAAAAATCGTTGAGATTTTAGGTAAAATGCCGGCCCACAAATACCATTGTACGATTCTGGCCGAGCAGGCCCTAAAATCAGCCATTAATGATTACCAAAAGAAACATGAAAAGAAAAAATAAAAAAGTTGTGGTAGTAGCTATGTCCGGCGGCGTTGACTCATCAGTAGCCGCTCTTTTATTAATAAAACAAGGGTATCAGGTTATTGGTTTGACCATGAAGATTGGTCTTTTCAGTAAAAAGAGTATTCGTCAGGCTAAAAGGGTTTGTCAGAAACTTGGAATTCCTCACTGTGTGGTTGATCTCCGTCAAAAATTTATTGAAAAAATTATTAAACCATTTTGTCGAGAATATTTTTCCGGTCGTACACCGAATCCCTGCGTTAGATGTAATGAATATATCAAATTCGGTTTATTATTGAAAAAGGCACGGGCTATGGGCGCCAATTATCTAGCGACCGGTCATTATGCCCGTTTGCTCCAGAGAAATAAGGAAATCAACTTGCTAAAAGGAAAAGATAAAAATAGAGATCAGTCCTATTTTCTTTATCGTCTAACCCAGAAACAGTTAAAATACATCTTATTCCCTGTTGGTGATTTGACTAAAGGTGATGTGAAAAATATAGCCAAGAAAAATAAATTATTGGTGGCTAATAGACCGGAATCACAGGAGATTTGTTTTATCCCCGAAAATAATTACCGTCAATTTTTGAAAAAGAAATGTTCGCAGAAATCTAAGCCGGGTCAGATTTTAAATTTACAGGGTCAAATTTCGGGCAAACATCAAGGGATTGCTTTTTATACTATTGGCCAGCGCAAAGGTTTAGGAGTTTTCAGGTCCCAGCCAGTCTATGTGGTTAAAATTTCTCAGAAAAAGAATGCCGTGCTTATTGGACAGAAAAAAGATTTATATCAGAAGGAGTTGATAGTTGAAGATTTGAGTTGGCTGGTTGGTCGGCCGCCGAAATTGCCCGTTGCAGTAATGGCGAAGATTCGTTATAAACATCAGCCAGTCAGAGCTCGAGTTTCATTACTTAGTAGGGATAGAGTAGAAGTTAAATTTAAAAGAGCTCAACGGGCTATTACCCCTGGCCAATCGGTTGTTTTTTATCAAAACAGCCGGATTATTGGCGGTGGGATAATTAGCTAAAGAACAAAAAAATAAATAATAGATATATAAAAACCCTCTGGTCTCAGAGAGTTTTTTTATATTCTATCAAGTTGTTGAATCAATTTATGGTGCCCCTGAGAGGATTCGAACCTCTAAGGTCTTGCGACCATTAGGTCCTAAACCTAACGTGTATTCCATTCCACCACAGGGGCATTATGGTGCCGGGAGAGGGATTCGAACCCTCATGGGATTGCTCCCATTGGATTTTAAGTCCAACGTGTATACCATTCCACCATCCCGGCAGACAAAAAAGCGGGCGAGCAGAATCGAACTGCCGTCTGCTCGTTGGCAACGAGCTATAATAGCCACTATACGACGCCCGCATTTATTTTTAAATTAACAGAAAATTAGATTTTTTTCAAGACTCTGGGAATTTTACGAAAGTCTTTTTCTAAAATTGTTCTCAAGCTTCCGTGGTAAAGAGCGGCTGCCGGATGATAAACCGGATAATAAAACTGACTTTTCCCAGTTTTTTTCTCTATCATTTTAAAAACCTTTCCGTGGTCGCGCGAAATTTTAAGTCTTTCGGGTAGAAATTTATACATCGCGTGCCTGCCTAAAGTGATAATTAATTTTGGTTTAATAATTTTAATTTGCTCTTCTAAATACGGCCAACAAATTTTGATTTCTTCAGGTAGCGGGTCGCGATTATTGGGCGGCCGGCATTTTACAATATTTGTTATAAAAACATCTTTTCGTTCAAATCCGGCTATCTTAATCAGTTCGTCTAAAAGTTTACCCGCCGTCCCGACAAACGGTCGGCCCTGTTGAGATTCTTTTTCTCCAGGAGCTTCGCCAATAAATATAATTTTTGTCTCGGGATTTCCTTCGCCGGGCACAGCCTGAACACGATTTTTAGCGAGTGGACACTTTCGGCATTTTTTGATTTGCTCCGCAATTTTAGCTAATTTTTCTTTCTTACTCATTTTCAAAATTATTTTTATTTTGTTCTGTTTTAGAACAATTCTAATATCTTAAGCTCTAATTTATCAGTTTTAGTGTTATAAGTAGCAAAACTTGCCTTGTAAAACATACCAGCCAAAGTTCCAGGATTAACTAATTTGGTTTTACCAATTTTTTCTTCCCATGGTTTATGGGTGTGGCCGTAAAAAACTAAATCATATTTTTCAGTTTTAGCCAGTTCTTTAGCTTTGTCTGGAAAGTGGGTAAAAGCAATTTGTTTATTTTCTAATGCTAATTTTCCAGTTTGTCCGTGAACTGTAACATTAGGAAAATCTTGCGCTTTTTCTTCCAATAAGTCCGGGTCGCCAACATTACCGTGAACCAAATGAATCTGGCCTTTGAAATTTGGTGTTAACACTTTAGTTAAAATTGCCGGAGCGCATAAATCTCCGCAATGGATAATTAAAGAAATACCCTGTTTATTAATCCAGCTCAGAGCTTTTTCTAGATTAGGAACATTGTCATGGGTGTCGGAAATAATGGCAATTTTCATCTTATTCTTTTTTAAGCCATTCAATGACTTTTCTATTAGTTAAGAGGTTTTTTAAGTAGGTCTGTCCGGCTTCAGTTTTAAAGTTTTCCAGCAGTTCTTTCTGATTTTTGTAGAGAGCCGAAATTTTATCTGTTTCTTTTTTGATTTCTTGAGGGCTAACTTCTATTTTTTCTTCTTGAGCAATCTGGCGAATACATAAAGCAGTTTTAATCCGTTCTTCTGCTTTAGGCACCAGCTCTTTTTTTAGATTTTCTTCGGTTTTTTTAATACTTTCAAGATATTTGGCGAATTTAGTTGATTCTCCTTTTTGGCTTTCTGGAGCGGGAGTTTGTTTTTCAATAGCATTTTTTAGCTCAAGAATCATTTTGTTTAATTCATATTGGATTAAGATTTCTGGTATTTCTTCAAAATGGGTCTGCTCGACTAATTTTTTTAAGATTTCTAATTCCAGACGCTGTTCCTCTTTGTTTTTAGCTTCGGCTTCTAGATTTTTCTGAATTTGCTCTTTAAGTTCTTTAACAGTTTTTACTCCCAAACTTTGGGCAAATTTATCATCAAAGGGCGGCAAATCAATCTGGTAAATATTATTAATCTTAGCTTTAAAATCAATCTTTTTGCCGGCCAGTTTTTTGTCATAATGACTGGCTGGGTATTGAAGAGAAAATTGTTTTTCCTCCGTCCTTTTTAACCCCTTTAAATTCTCAGACAGTCCGGGGATGTAGTAATCTTCGCCGATGACAACAGAGAAGTTTTTCATCTGACCGTTTTCTAAAGGCACTTTGTCTGAGAATAGCTCCAAATCAATTTCAACCCGGTCGCTGGCCTGACAGGCTCTGTTAACCACTGCTTCCTTGCGACGGAGATTTTGTAAATGTTTTAGGGTTTTATCTATCTCTGATTGAGGGATAGATAATTTTTTGCTTTTGACTTTAATTCTTTTATAATTTCCCAATTCAACAACTGGTATTAGAGGAACGGTTAGTTTGAAGATAAAAGGATTGTTGGGCGCCAATTTTTGTACTTCAATCTTTGGCGGTCCGGCTGGATTTAATTTTTCTTTAAGAATTATTTTTGGATAATTTTTATTAATTGCCAGTTCGGCCATTTTTTCTAAAATCTTTATATCGCTAATTTGTTCGCGAATCATTTTTGATGGAGCTTTACCCGGCCGAAATCCGGCAATTTGTATTTTTTGCCCTAGTTCTTTCAAGGCCTCATCATCAAAAGCCGTTATTTCTTCGGGCGTCAATTCAACAATAATTTCCAGTAGATTTTTAGGTAATTTTTTAATTTTTGTTTCCATAATTTATTTTTTTTAAAAATATTTATAACAACGGCGCAATTATTAGGGCAACAATACTCATAAGCTTAATCAGGATATTTAGAGATGGCGAGGCAGTATCTTTCATGGGGTCTCCCACGGTGTCGCCAACTACGGCCGATTTGTGAGCCAAAGAACCCTTTCCGCCGTAATTTCCTGCTTCAATGTATTTTTTGGCATTATCCCAGGCGCCGCCGGCATTGGCCATCATAATAGCTAAGAGAAATCCGGTTACCACTGCGCCAATCAGTAATCCGCCCAAAGCTTCTTTGCCCAGAAAAAAACCAACCAATATCGGTGTTAGAATAGTCATTAATGCCGGTAAAATCATTTTTTGCAGAGCGGCACCAGTGGAGATACTGACACAACGAATATAGTCAGCTTCAGCCGTACCTTCTATTAATCCTTTGATTTCTCTAAATTGTCGCCTAACCTCATCAACTATTTTAGCAGCAGCCTGACCAACTGCTTTCATGGCTAGAGAAGAAAATAGAAAAGGTAGCAGTCCGCCGATAAATAAACCGATGATTACCCTGGGTTGATTTAAATCAAGGATTTTTAATCCGACAATCTGGATATAGCTGACTGAAAGAACCAGGGCGGTTAAAACGGCTGAGCTGATAGCAAAACCTTTGCCAATAGCCGCTGTGGTATTACCGACCGCATCAAGTTGTTCGGCCCGTGTTCTTGTTTCTGGTCCCATCTTGGCCATCTCGGCAATACCGGCGGCATTGTCAGCTACCGGTCCATAAGTGTCAGTGGCTAAAGTAATTCCTAAGGTGGAGAGCATACCAACGGCGGCTATACCAATGCCGTAAAGACCAGCCAATTGATGAGCGATTAGGATTGCGGCTGAGACTACCAGGACTGGAATTAAGGTACTCTGCATTCCTAGACCTAAACCAGCGATTAGATTGGTGCCGGCTCCTGTTTGCGATGATTTGGCCAGCTCTTGTGTTGGTTTGTATTTGTCAGAGGTAAAATATTCTGTAATCAGCCCGATGATTATCCCCGCCACTAATCCGCTGAGAACAGCGCCAAAAATTTTAATTCCCTGAGAAGAAGTAAGTTTTAAAAGGATAAAGGAGCCGATAGCCATTAAAATACTGGCCAGCCAGATGCCTCTATTTAATATGGCGTGTGGTTCACCTTTTTTAGAACAAGCAATTACCAGACTACCAATTAAACTAGCAATAATTCCCAATCCAGCCAGCAGTAGGGGAATTAGGATGGCGTTAGCCCCGATTAGAGCCAAAGCCGCGGCACCCAAAACCATCGTAGCAATTATGGAATCAACATAACTTTCAAATAAGTCTGCTCCCATCCCGGCTACATCACCAACATTATCACCAATATTGTCAGCAATAACGGCTGGATTTCGCGGGTCGTCTTCAGGAATACCGACCTCTACCTTGCCGACCAAATCAGCCCCGACATCAGCCGCTTTAGTAAAAATACCTCCGCCAACCCGGGCAAATAGAGCTACTAAAGAAGCACCGAATCCAAATCCATAAATTATTTGCGGATCTTTAAAAATTAAGTAAAAAATACTAACCCCTAAAAGGCCTAACCCAGCTACCGTTAGTCCCATTACTGAACCGGAGCTAAAAGCAATTTTTAAGGCACGGTGGAGATTTGTTCTAGCCGCCCAGGCGGTTTTAGCATTAGCGCTGGTGGCAATGCGCATACCAAAATTTCCGGCCAGAGCAGAGAAAAATGCTCCGCAAAGAAAAGTAATGGCTATCGACCAGCTCAGGAATAGAAATAGTAAGGCAAAAACAACAACCACGAATATAGCTAAGATACGATACTCTTTGGCCAAAAAGGCAATTGCTCCCTGTCGGATAAATGAAGAAATTTTATTAGCCTCCTTGTCTTCGCATTTTTTCTTTTTGATAGACCATGATAGAAAGGCAGCAGTTGCCAGCCCGATGAGGGCAATAATACTAGGAATGTAGAGCATAATATAAATTAATAATTTAACAAGTTAACAGTCACCAAGTTTATTTTTCTTTTTTAGATTCTTTGATTTCTTTTTTCTCCTTTTTCTTCTTTTTTTCTTTCTTCTTACTTTTTTCTTCTTTCTTTTCTTCTTTCTTTTCTTCTTTCTTTTCTTCTTTCTTTTCTTTTGGTTTTTCTTCTTCGGCCGGCTGAACATCAATTCTCCAGCCAGTTAATTTAGCAGCCAGCCTGACATTTTGGCCGCCTCGACCGATAGCTAAAGAAAGTTGGTTCTTTTTAATTTTAACGACCGCGCTTTTTCCCTTTTTATTAATTTTTATAGAGACGGTTTTAGCCGGCGACAGGGCATTGGTGATGAATTTTTCCGGGTCATCAGAATATTCAATAATGTCTATTTTCTCTCCACCTATTTCAGAGATGATGGTCTGTATTCTGACCCCTCTTTGACCAATACAGCTGCCGATTGGGTCCAGATTTTCTTCTTTGGTGGTGACAGCCACTTTTGATCTTGAACCAGCCTCACGGGCAATGATTTTTATTTCCACCGCTCCGCTGGCTATTTCCGGGATTTCTAAGCTGAATAATTCTTTGAGAATGTCCGGATGGCGCCGTGAAACGATAATCTCTGGACCTTTCGGTGTTTTAGTTACTGCGACAACGTAAACCTTCATCTTTTCTCCTGGCCAATATTTTTCCTCCTGAATCTGTTCGTTAAAGGGCAAGATAGCAGTGGCGTCTCCTAAGTCAACCAGGATAGTTTGTCTTTCTTGTCTCTGGATTAAAGCATCAATGATTTTACCTTCCTCGGCCTTATATTTTTCAAGGATTGTTTCTCGTTCTGCTTCCCGTAGTCTCTGGATAATAACCTGCTTGGCTGTTTGGGCAGCAATTCGTCCAAAATCAGCCGGAATTTCCAGTTTCTGTTCAATAATATCACCTATTTTATGGGTTTTCTTGATTTTTTTTGCTTCGGAGAGTTGAATCTCAGTTTTTGGATTAAACCGTTTTTTTTCAGTTTCTTCTTCCCCACCTTCTACAGCTTTAGTAGATGAAGGTTTTTTATCTTTTTTTTCGTTTTTCTTTTTATCATCAGATTTTTCAACAGTCTCTTCGGGGGGCAAGTCTTCAACTACGGTTTTTACGTCGAAAACACGCATCTTGCCTGTCTCCGGGTCAAAATGTACCTGAATATTTTGGTTTTTTTGGCCAAAGTCTTTTCGATAGGCCGCAGCCAGCGCTTGTTCTATAGCGCTAATTACCTGTTCTTTGGAAAGTTTTTTTTCTTGGCAAATCTGCTCAATGGCAGATAAAATTGATGTTGGCATAAAATAAAAAATTATTTTAATTAAAAAAAACTAGTTTGTATTTTACAACTAGTCTTATACTAAATATACTACACTAAAAAACAGAAAAATCAAGAGCCTTAATACTGGATTTATCCACAGGCAACTGAGGTCCGACCTCCAGAGGGAGGTCGGACCTCTTATTTTCTCCGGTAGATAAAAAATGACGCTAATTTTTATTTTTAGAGTCCTTATGTAATAAACTTGACAATCTCTTTCTTCTTAATTAGTTGGCTGTCTCCTTTTATCTCTTCAATCAGCCAATCTAATTTTTCATTTTGAACATCAAATGGTTGAAGCAATATTTTTTGTACTTTTCTCGGACTGATAGTTGACAGATAGGTTATTCTGTGCCAACTAATGGTAAGACAATAGTTTTTAGCCGGTTCGTTTTCCAGAATTGCTTTGACTAATCTACCTCTCAATTTAGCCCGAGTGTTTTGCGGTGGCGACGTTATCA
>CAZMTM010000008.1:0-13410 GCA_964569175.1 uncultured Gammaproteobacteria bacterium
TGCATAATGCTTATTTTATCTGATTTTTTAGATTTTTTCAAGAGTATAAAAACAAAATCGGGAGTTGGACTCCCGATTTTGTAAATCTATTTTAAAGGATTATCGAGTAAATAAACTTTTTACTTTCTGGAAGACGGATGATCTACCGATTGAACCTTCGGGAAGAACTTTGCCGTTCCCGTCAACTTCCATTGGAGTTAGTTTTATAGTTTGAGAAGGTACGGGGCGACTAGCACCATCAGCCCTGTCGATTTCGTTATTAATTTCCATAGACGGATTTATGGGTTGAATCTTCAGGGTTGGTTTTGATGATTTGAGTTGATCAATATTGGTTTCTCCACTGCTCGTTTCTTCCAATTCTAGTCTAGTTTTTATTCTTAGTTCGGTTATTCTCCCTGGAACAATTTTTAGTACGTTTCGCTGCAACCAGGTTTCTCCTTCGGTCGTTTTGCCTGATTCAGCAGGTTCGGATTGGCCAAACCCTGAACCTGGAGTGGTTTGGCCCTCACATTTAGCGAATTCAATTAGTTCGCCGGTACAGGAGTCGTGCCAACCTTCAGAACGAGTGCCGATAGCTTTACATACCGGTTGACATTTTTCTTGACCTCCGGCTCCGCCCGACGGATAGTCTGGTTCAACAGGAGAAGGCCTTTCTTCAGTCGGTTTTTCGGCCGGATTAGGCAAGCCAACTGGTTTTTCAGGCACAGGTATGTTTGTGCTGGCCGGCGACCTTTTAATTTTAATCTCTTCGACGGTGGAGACAGATGGTGCGTGTCTAATTTCTTCTATTTTGAAGTTTAATTTTTCCATAGCTTCGGGCAGCATTTCCACAGGGATATTTTTTAATTTTAGTTGAATTTCTTGGGGCAGCATATTTGTTATTTCTCTAATCTCTTTAATTTTTTCATCAGAAAGATTCATTTTTTCAAATGGTAATTCTATCTCCATCGGCCGGGGGACAACTCTTACTTCTTCCGTAAGTTCCATCGCTTCAATTGATCTGGGCTCTATTAAGAATTGGTCTATATCCATGTCTCCCATCATCTCTTCCATTTTTTCAATTCGTTTTCCAGCAATTTTTTCTCGTAATTCTACCTCCTTTATAATCCGCCAGACATTATTGGCATTACTCATAACAGCCGTGGCCTGACCAAAAGCTTGGCCATATTTACCTTCGTCAAAAGTTTTTTCGGCGTTGGTAATATGTTTTTTAGCGTTTTCTACTAGCACTGATGCTGGAGAATTCCTAAGATGTTCTGATAGTTCTTTTTTTTCTAAGAATTCAGTTAAATCCTTCTCGGCCCTAACCAGGTCAATTTTTGCTTTTTCTAATTGTTCGGCCGCTTTGTCCTGTTTAATATTTTCCAACCCTTGTTCGAATTTTGTTTCTATCTGGCGAAAAATATCTGGCGCCCTTTTTTCCAGCTCCTCTCTAATCATATCTTCTTCGGCAATGCGTTCTTTAAGGATCTGGATTTTTTCTATATCCTGGGTGGTTTGAATTTTCTTGCTTAATTTTTCCACCTGTTCTTTGAGGATTTCATTGAGAATTTCTGGCGGCGGACCAAATTCTTTAATGATTTCAATATGCTCTGGCGTGTCACCGGCCAATTTTTCAATAATCATTGCTCTCTGACTCATGTCTTCGGCGTTATTAATGTCATTCTTCATCTCTTGCATTGCTTTGTCTTTCATTTCCTCAAAAAATTCTTTTTGCTCTTCAGGAATTACTTGTTCAATTTCTTTAAATACTTCAAATTGTTTAACATCGTGCAGTTCTTCTATTTTTTCCAGGAACCTTTCTTGCTCTTCCGGAGTTTCTAATTTTTCAAAGTCCTGTCTGAAATTATCAAGAGCTTTGTTTTTAATTTCCAGGATTTTTTCTATTGTTTCCGGTGCTAAATTATTTTCTAATTCTTTAATGATGCGTAAATCTTCCATTTCACCTGTTTCAAGATGGTGAAGAAATTCTTCTTTTTGTTCTTCTCTTTCAAGCTCTTTCATTTGTTTTTCAATTCTCTGGATAGCTATTTCTTTGGCTTTTTCCATTTCTTCACGGATAATTTCTGGCATTTCTTCCCTGGCAAAATCCTGGATGATTTCCAGGTGGCGTATTTCGTTGCCGCCGACATGGTCTACGTATTCTTTAAACTTTTCTCTTTTTTCTTCTGTCATCGTAGTTATATTGTCGTGCAGGCGTTCCATGGCATTTCCCTGCGCTTGCTGAATGGCATAGCGGGCTACTTCCGGCACTTTTTCTTCAACTGCTTTGAGAATTTCCAGGTTTTTAAAATTTTTGAATTCACTGCCCTCTTGTTCATCCATTACCTGGGCAATCTTTCCTTGGATTTCTTCTGTTGGAATGAGTTTGGTAATAGTTTGGGCAAAATTTTCTATCCCGCCTTCTCTAACTTTATTTATTCTTTCAAAATATTCTGGGCCTATATTCTTTTCTATTCCGTCTATTAATTTTTGCTGATTGAAAGAGTCGTTAATTATTTTCTCGGCAAAATCTTCAGTTTCAACGTTAATTCTTTCCGGCATTTTTTCAACTATTTTAGTAACATCCGCCATCTCTTTTTTATAGTTTTCTAAAGCCCGGGCGACAACCTTGGGTCGGTCAACTTGCTCGGCCACTTTTTTAGCTTCAATTAATCTTTCATTAGCGAATTGAAGCTTGAGTTTAGCTTTTTCAACCAGATTGAAAGTGAAGATGGTCCTAGCGGCTCGGAAAATATTTTTGATTGGATAGTACGGGCTGGTTGGTAGCAGTCCTGATTCAGCTATCCTCAGGTCTTCGGCAGTAATATTTTCATCCATGGTCACAGCTTCCGATACCCCGACCGGCGCTTTTTCAGTTGGTGGCGGCGGAGTCATAATCGGTTCTTCGATAACACCAGTGGGTTCAACTGTGCCAGTGCCAACCGGAATCGGCATTATAATTGGTGTTATTATAATTGGTTTTTCCCCGGGATGAGAAGGTTCTTTAGGGATGATATCTCTGGCCCCTTCAGGGTAGGTAAGTTCTTCAAACGGCAGCGGCTCTGCTGACACTGGTTCTACGGTAGACATTTCTTGGGCAGTAATCTTAGTGGTCGGAAAAATTAGTAACCCAATGGTTACCAGAATGAAAATTTTTGTTGTTTTGTTCATAGTTTTATTTTATTTAATAAATTAATTATTTTTTCTTTTCTACTTCCTTTAATATTTTTTCAATAAATTGTTTTTTGGTCATTTTTTTAATTTCTTTTTTTCCCCTGAGCCGGATGTTCAGGAATTTTTCTTTAGCTTCCTTGTCACCGATAACCAGGATATAAGGAATTTTTAATTTTTCTGCTTTACGAACTTTATAAGAGATAGTTTCATTAAGCAAATCTACTTTGGTGCGAATATCAAATTTTTCTAATTCTTTAGCTAATTCTTTGCATGGTTTGTGATGGGCTTGGCCAACCGGGGCGATATAGACCTGGCTGGGAGATAGCCAAACCGGCAGAGCGCCTCCGTAATGTTCTAAAAGTACGCCGATAAACCTTTCCAAGGAGCCGAGCAAAGCCCGATGAATCATAATCGGCTGTTGTTTTTTGCCCTTGTTGTCAATATAGGTCATGTTAAATCGTTCCGGCATGTTGAAGTCAACCTGGACGGTGGTACACTGCCAGGCGCGACCCAAACTGTCTTTTATCTTAATATCAATTTTGGGTCCGTAAAAAACTCCGCCGGCCGGGTCAGTCACGTAGGGCAGTTTCATTTTTTTAAGAGCCCTTTCCAGAGCATAGGTGGCTTGTTCCCATTTTTTCAGAGTTCCAACATATTTTTCCGGTCGAGTAGCCAGACAAATTTCATAATCACGAAAGCCAAAGGTTCGCAGCAATTTGATACCGAATTTAACAGTTTCTTCTATCTCTTTATTAAGTTGTTCCGGCGTACAGAAAGTATGCGCATCATCTTGAGTAAATCCGCGGACCCGCGTCAAGCCATGGAGCACGCCCGAGCGTTCAAATCGATAAACCGTGCCTAATTCAGCCCAGCGAATTGGTAAATCGCGCCAACTGCGGATCTTTGTTTGATAAATTTTAATATGGAACGGGCAATTCATCGGCTTGAGGAGATATTTTTGCTCTTCAATTTTAATCGGTGCATACATATTCTCCCGATAAAAGTCCCAGTGGCCGGAGGTTTTCCAGAGATTCAGATTGCCGATATGGGGTGTTCGGACCAGCTGGTAGCCGTTTTTAAGGTGCTCTTTAATCCAGAAATCTTCAATAATTTGTCGTAATCTGGCCCCTCGGGGGTGCCAGAGAGGTAATCCAGCGCCTACTTCTTCGTTAATGCTGAACAGGTCCAATTCCTGACCCAGCTTGCGGTGATCTCTTCTTTCGGCCTCTTCCTGGAGTTTGAGAAATTCGTTTAATTCTTTTTTACTGCTAAAGGCAATGCCGTATATTCGCTGAAGCATTTTATTTTTTTCATCCCCCCGCCAGTAAGCGCCGGCAATTTTGGTTAATTTAAAAGCACCTAATTGTTTGGTTGAAGCAACATGTGGCCCTCGACAGAGGTCAATAAATTTGCCCAGTTTATAAATAGTAACTTTATTATCTTTCTTGTCTTTTGTCTTTTGTTTTTTTTGTTTGTCAATCTCGGTAGTGCCGAATTTTTTAATATCTTCTAAAAGCTCAAGTTTATATGGTTGGTTTAATTTTCTAAATAGCTTGATGGCTTCACTAATACTTATTTCCTGACGGACAAATTTGAGGTTTTGTTTGACTAAATGTCTGGCTTTTTTTTCTATTTTAATCAGGTCCTCGGGCGTTAGATTTCTGGGCAGGTCAAAATCATAGTAAAAGCCGTTGGCTGTTACCGGGCCAACGCCGAATTTAACGTCAGGGAATAGTTCCAGAACGGCCGCGGCCATTAAATGGCTGGTTGAATGACGGAGGATTTCAATTTTATTTGATAAAATTGACATAATTTTCAGGATTTTTAATGCCCATTTCCTCGAGATAAGCTGCTTTTTTCTCAAGTGTTTCTAGTTTTTTTAAGTCATTATATTCTAAAATTTTACCCCGAGCGTTGCGGACAATTGTTTCTATAGCTTTTTTGGTATCAGGGTCATATTTTATTTCTAATGTCCCCCCGTCCTTTAAAGGAATAATTAAAGGAATATTTTTTTTGGGCGCTGGAGCTGATTGTTCTAAATTTTCGTTTATCACAATTTTAATTTTTAATTTTTAAAATTAATTTATTATTATTTATTTTTATTTTTGTTATTGTCCAATAATTCTTGTCTTAATCTTATCAAGCGAGGCAGGTATTTTTTTAAGGAAAGGCGGCCATAATTTAACCCGAGTTTCCTTTATCTCTTTAAAATCTTTTAAATAATTTTTAACTTCATCAGCAGTTAACTCTCTAAAGTGGGTTTTTTCTAAAATTTTATTTTCTAAAGTAATAATTGTATAACCGCGAAATTGGACTTCAAGCGTGGCCTGTTGGTTGTCCAGATCATATTTTGTTAAACGGCTGGAAAGACTGTTGGGTTCGTAGGCAGTTAATACTTTCCCCGGGGGAATTTTTTCCTGTAATTTTTTGATGGCTATGGCTAGAAGTTCTTTTTCCTGGAAAACAACAGCGCCCATTTTCATTTTTGTTGAAACCGTAAATTCTGCTTTCTCGTCGTCAGCCTTAGCGTCACATTTTTCTTCTAAAATGTTTGATTGGATAATAATTTTTAGATTTGCTTCGAGCATCTCTTTTTGAATTTTAGCCAGAGCTGTGTTATAAAGTTTTTCTTCAAGTTGCTTTTTAATGCTATCAATATCGCTTTGCATAACCACGCCGGTTTTTTTCAAACCGCCGGCCATTGACGCTTTACTCTCCGCTTGAATATTGTCTTTGAGACGAGAGTTAACTAATCCGGGGAGAGTAAAGGTGGTTGGACTTATCTCATAGGCGGTTCCCATTTTATCAGCTCGAACCAGAACAGCTGTCTCTCCTCTGGTCGGGATGGTTATTCTATTGATGGCTCTAAAAATTAAGCCCGTGGGTGAAGCAAAACGGGTGGTGGCCATAAAGTTTATCGGTGACCAGGTATTGTTAGTGAGAATTATTTCACCCTCAGCATAATCTTCTATCGAAACCGTGGCCTTGGGCGTTCCCTTTTCTTGAGCTTCCTGAATGGTTTCTAAAATTTGGCCGTTGATAAAATCGTCATTTTCCTTATCATCTGTAGCCATTGTTTGAACAGAAATGATAAAATTGACGTCAATTTCTTCTGGCTCGGGGGTGATAATAATTTCTGCCCCGTAGGATACACCGAATAAACCCAGGATTAATCCTATAAGCATTAAAATGGTCAGGGCCAGGAATGAATAACCAATTTTTATATGAGGCGAGATATAGATATTGGGCATTTTTTTATTATCTTATTTATTTATTATATCCTGATTATATCAATTTAGTTCTCTTTAAGCAATAGTTCGTCTAGCTTATCTTTAGTAACTTCTTTGGTCCTTTCGGCGATCACTTTTAAAATACCGTCTTTATCAGAAACCCGTCCCCTTATGAAAACAATCTTATTCTCCTGCCATAATTGAGGGTTGGAGCTAAGAAGGTTGGGGAAAATAATTACTTCAATTCTTCCGGAAATGTCTTCTACTCTAACAAAAAGCATTGTTTCTTTACTGGAGGTAATGATTTTCTTAATTTTGGTAATCAATCCGACAATTTTGACATTTGAATTATTTTTTAACTGATTGATCGGTTGGGCGTACTTTTGTAAAATTTTTTCATACTCTTTCAATGGATGTTCGGATATGAAAAGTCCGAGTAATTCTTTTTCCCAGAGAAGTTTTTGTTGATGTTCGGCCGGAGAAACATTTTTTAATTTTAGACCTAATCTGCCGCCTATTGGCAGGGTACCGAACAAAGTGGTTTGTCCGTTTTCTTTATCTTTCTGTTTTTTTCTGGCAAATTCAAGTAAGATTTCCATGTTGCCGAGCAGTTGGCCGCGTTCGCCGAATTGATCCATCGCTCCGCTTTTGACTAAACTGTCCAGAGATTTTTTATTTAAATCTTTTGAATGAACGCGGGCCAGAAAGTCTTCTATATTCTGGTAAGCGCCATTTTCTTCACGTTCATTAATAATACTTTTAACTATACCGGTGCCGACATTTTTAATAGCCAGCAGCCCGAATCTGATTTTTTTGCCGACTGCGGTAAATTTTTCATAACTTTCGTTAATATCTGGAGGCAATACCTCAATATTCATTTTCTTGGCTTCATCAACCTCAATGGCAATACGGTCAATGTTATCCTGGTCAGCGGTAAGCAGAGCGGCCATAAATTCTACTGGATAATTGGCTTTTAAATAGGCGGTTTGATAGGCGATAATGGCGTAACAGGCGCCATGGCTGCGGTTGAATCCATAGTGGGCGAAAGGTTCAATAAAGGTAAAGATTTTTTCAGCCGTTGTCTTAGGAATTTTGTTTTTAACGCAGCCCTGAATAAATTTTGTTTTTTGTTCCTGGAGCAGTTCGGGGATTTTTTTGCCGACCGCCTTACGCAAAACATCGGCCTCGGCCAGAGAAAACCCGGCTAAATCACGGGCAATTTGCAGTAGCTGTTCTTGGAATACAGCCACGCCGTATGTTTTTTCTAAAATTGGTTTTAGTTTTGGATGAAGATAATGCGGAGTTTTTTTGCCGTGTTTTCCGGCAATATAGTCGGGGATTAGCTCCATTGGCCCGGGGCGGTAGAGCGAAACCATAATAATAATATCCTCCAACTCGGTCGGCTTTAATTGTTTTAAATAACGCCGCATACCATCGCTCTCCAGTTGAAAGACGCCAGTAGTTTCAGCTTTTTTTAAAAGATTAAAAACCTTTTTGTCATCAAGTGGAATTTTGTTAATGTCAATGTCTTTCTGGTGAATGCGTTTTATAATTTTGAGAACGGTCTCAATAACGGTTAAATTTTTTAATCCCAGAAAATCCATTTTTAAAAGTCCGAGATCTTCAATGGCGTGCATTTCGTATTGAGTGATAATGGTTTTTTCTTTGCCGGAAACGTCAAACTGGGTGGGTACGTATTGTGTCAGCGGTTTTGGGGTAATTACTACGCCGCAGGCGTGTTTTGAAGCATGTCTGGCCACGCCCTCTAATTTTTTAGCTGTATCAATAATTTTCTTGGCATCTTCGTTAGTCTGGTAAAACATTTTTAAATCGCTGGCTATATTTAAGGCCTTGTCCAGCTTGGTATTGAAAGGAATCATTTTAGCCAGTTTATCGCAGAAATTGTAAGGATAATTAAGAACCCGGCCAACGTCCCGGATGGCGGCTCGCGCAGCCATAGTACCAAAAGTAATAATTTGGGCTACGTGGTCGTGTCCGTATTTGTCTTCTACGTAGCGAATAACTTCATCGCGCCGGGTGTCGGCAAAATCTAAATCAATATCTGGGGGCACAATTCTACCTCCGGTCATGAAGCGCTCGAAGAGCAGACTGTATTTTAAGGGGTCAATGTTGGTAATGTTTAAGATATAGGAAATAATAGAACCGGCGGCCGACCCCCGGCCCGGGCCAACCACTATGCCGTTTTCTTTGGCCCAGTTAACAAAATCCTGGACAATCAAGAAATATGAGGCGAAACCGGTTTTGGCAACAATGGATAATTCGTAGCTAAGGCGTTCAAGAATTTTTTTGGTTTTTTTTGGATAGCGATCGGATATTTTTTGTTCACACAGTTTTTTCAGACACTGGTCAGCCGTTTTGCCTTCTGGCAAAGGAAAGTAGGGGAGTTTGGTTTTCCCTAATTCAATTTCCAGATTACACTGGTCGGCAATTTTTTCTGTATTGGAAATGACTTCGGGATGGTCTTTAAAATTGGCGCTCATTTTTTCCGGACTGAAGAAGGAAAAGTCATCGCCGAGCATACTAAGTCTATCTCTATCAATCTTCTTTTTTTTGGTTTGTAAACAGAGTAAGATATCCTGTATTTCTGCGTCTTCAGATTTAACATAATGCACGTCGTTGGTGGCCACCAGCGGAATATTATGTTTTTTTGATAATTTAAAAAGAGCTTTATTAACCAGTTCCTGGCTGGGAAAACCCGGATGATATTGAACTTCTAAATAAAAATTTTCTGGGCCAAACAGTTTTTTATATTTTAAAATTAGTTTTTCTGCCTTTTCCGGTTGATTATTGATAATTGCCTGGGGAATTTCTCCTTGGCAACAGGCGGTTAGGGCAATTAGTCCATCCGAATATTTTTCTAAAATTTCGTAATCAATTCTTGGTTTATAATAAAAGCCCTCTAAATGGGCGATGGTGGTTAGTTTAATTAAATTTTTATACCCCTGTTGGTTTTTAGCCAGCAGCACTAAATGATAAGGTTTCTCATCTATTTTTGCTCTTTTATCTAAGCGTCCGTGCCGAGCCAGATAGAATTCAACCCCAATAATCGGTTTAACGCCGGCCTTTTTTGCCTTTTGATAGAATTCAATTACTCCGTACATTACCCCGTGATCGGTAATGGCCAACGCATCCATCTTATATTTCTTAGCCTCGGCAATCAATTCGTCAATTTTGGGCAGACCATCCAGTAAGGAGTAGTGGCTGTGGACGTGAAGATGAGTGAACATAATTAAAAAATAAAATAAGATAAAAAAACAAAGTACCGGGTACTAAAGTATTAAAATACTAAAATATTTAAAAATAAATATTCAAGAACATATTGATTTGAAACGCAAGTTGGTTTCTATTTTTTTCCTTTTTTCTTTTCCTCTCTTTTTTCTTTAACAAGTGAAATTACCTCTTGTAATCCCCGGCTGAACAAAGCGATAAAGGCAGAATATCTTACCTTTTCTTTTACTCTGTCTAGGATTTCCCCAATTTTGTTTGATACATTTAATAGGTTGCGAGAAGCTCTAGCAATCCTGATGGCAATGATAATACAAATAATAGCCAAGACAATGTACAGGATAGCTGATAGAACAACCGCTGAACCAACAGTAATGAAAAAGAAATTTTGACCATTCATAATTTTAATTATTATTAATTACTAAATTGTTGATTATTTAATTGTTTCGACCTGACTTAATTATATCTTAAAAATAGATTTTTGCCAATGTGGAAAGTTTATGTTGTTGTGTTATAATATATGTTATAATAATAGAGGATAAATGATAAACAATCAAATTATGCCTGAAGAAGATTTAACGCTTGAACAACTTAAATTTGCCCAATGGTATTTGAGTCATAAAAAACAGTTGTTAAAAATTTTAACTGGATTTTTAATTATTTTAAATATTATTATCTGGGGCATAGCTTCATATCAATTTATTATCTACCTTCGTTTGAGCAAGAGTCATCAAGAAATGTTAAGAGGATTAACTATAGAGAGGATAGATTATGTAAAACTCCATTCGCGGTTTCAACCTGATGATTTAGTAATTAGCGATGAAAGTGTTATCCAGACAATTGCCATTTTGCCGGGAGGTAAAAAATTAAAATATGACTTTGTAGCCATAGCCAGGAATCCCAACGAAAAATGGATGGTTTTGTCGGTTGAATATTGTTTTGTCTGGGACGGAGGGAAAACGGAGATTCAAAAAAATTTTATTCTGCCCGGAGAAAAAAAATATTTATTTGTCTTGGGCAAGGAAATAACTAAGGTGCCCCGTAATATTCAACTAGAGTTAGTAAAGATTGACTGGCGGCGTATTCGCCCGAATCAGCAAACCCCTTTAGAAATTTTACCAGAGTTATTGATTAAGGACACTAAACTAACCTACGTTGTTCCGGAAGAAAAAATGGTATCTCTACCCAAAATTTCTTTTAGTATTGTCAATCAATCAGTTTATAATTTTTGGCAGTTAAATTTAGTTATTGTTCTTTATCGAAATTCAAAAATTGTTGGAATTAATGCACTACCGGTTAAATACTTAAAAAATGGAGAGACTAAATCAATGGAATTAATCTGGGGCACTACAGCGCCATTAGTAACGCGGATAGAAGTTAAACTGGAGATTAATGTTTTTGACCCGACTGTTTTTATGCCTCCTAATTGATAGAGTTTGGATTTAGCGATAAGGGTTTTTATTAGTATATTTTTATGCAACTGGCGCGATTAAAAAGTTTTGATGGCACCTTATTTATTCTGATGGTTTTGCTGATTATTTTAGGTTTGAGTGTTCAATACAGTCTTTCCTTGGCCACTGAAGCTCCCGGACTTAACAATTTTACTAAGCAGTTTATTTTTGCCCTGGTTGGGCTTATTTTATTTTTCGGTTTGATTCTGGTGGATTTTCGTTTTGTTGGAGCGGCTAGTTGGTTAATCTATATTTTAATCTTTTTGCTTCTGGTTGGAGTTTTAATATTCGGTCAGACCTTGAGGGGGGTTAAGGGTTGGTTGAATTTCGGGTTTTTTAATCTTCAGCCGACCGAGCTGGCTAAGTTGGCGGCGATTATAGTACTGGCTAAATTCTGGCAGGCTTCTCGTCAGCCAGTTCGAGTCAGCCATTTGCTTGTCAGTTTTGCCCTGATTTTACCATTGGCTTTTCTGATAATTCGTCAGCCGGATCTTGGTTCAGCTTTGATTATTATTATTCTCTGGCTGGGTATTTTTTTATTAGTAAACAGGAATAAAAAATATGTTTTATGGTTGCTGATTATTTTGATTCTGATTAGTTCTTTCGCCTGGGTATTCTTTTTAGAAGATTATCAAAAAAATCGTATTTTAACTTATATCAATCCGCACCGTGATCCGCTTGGTCAGGGTTATCAGGTTGCTCAGTCAATTGTATCCGTTGGTTCGGGCCAGTTTTTTGGTCGGGGTTTTGGTCTGGGTACCCAGAGCCAATTGAGATTTTTGCCGGCTAGCGAGACAGACTTTGTTTTTGCTGTTCTGGCTGAAGAATTGGGTTTGGTTGGCTGTCTTTTACTCTTGGGTTTTTATCTGGCGCTCCTGGGGCGCCTGATTAGAATTGCCCGAACGGTTTATGATAATTTCAGTCAAATTTTGGTTTTAGGCGTAACTCTTTATTTTTTCTTTCAGATGGTTATAAATATTGGCATGAATATTGGGTTGGCTCCGGTTATCGGCGTACCGTTGCCATTTATTAGTTATGGGGGTAGTTCTCTGCTGGTTAGTATAATTGCCCTGGCTCTAGTTGAGAGCGTAATTATCCACCAACCCTTTACAAAAAGCGAGGAGGTGTTATAATGGGAATGCTGTAATAGGCAATGCGTATGCGTGATATATTGCCTTAATAATATAAAATGTTAAAATAAATTTATTATGCGTTTTATAGGAAGTCAAGAAAATATTCAAAAAGCTCAAGAAACTCTCAAGCGAGCCGAGCGAGAGACAGAAGAGGTGGCCGCTAGAAATAAAAATTATTTAACTCTCCAGCTTCAACAAGGCCTTGAAACTTTGGGGTCAGCCAGAAAATTGAAACAACGCGGAGCCGGGAAAGTTCAGAATCAAGCGATTGCCAATTTTGATAATCTTTTAGACAGAGATAAGCTGGAAGGCGTCCCGGTTCGGGACCTGGTTGAAATAAAATTGAAAAAGCTCCAGAAAGAGAGGAATAAACTGCTTAGTAAAGGCCAGGAATTAGCCAGAACCCAACCGGAAAAATTTGGTTATAGCTCAACTGAATGGAATGAGCTGATCAGAGATTATTTGAAAGAATATGAGAACAATCCGGATTTTAAAGATTCGCCCACATTGGTCAGGGCCGAAACATTAATTAGGCAGGGGAGAAATTTGATGGACAAATTGAAACCATTTGAGGTGGTATAGAGAATTAATTTTTGATTTATTATGCTTACTCTGAAGGTACAACCGAGAAAATTATTGGGTCGCAAAAACCAAATTCTGAGAAAAGAGGATATTATTCCGGCCGTTGTTTACGGTCATGGTTTTAAACCTCAGGCTATTCAGGTGCCTTATTTGGTGTTTAAAAAAATTTTCCAAGAAGTTGGCGAGAGTAATCTTCTAAACCTTGAGATTGAGGGAGAAAAGCCGGTTAAAGTTTTAATCCACGCTCTTCAATACCATCCCTTAACTGATAAAATTCAACACATTGATTTTTATAAAATAAAAGCGGGCGAGAAAGTTACGGTGGAAGTAGAATTAAAGTTTATTGGTGAGGCGCCAGTCGTCAAAGAACTGAGCGGCGTGCTGGTGCCGAATTTAGATAAAGTGGAGATAGAATGTTTGCCAGAAAATTTGATTCATGATATAGAGGTTGATATTTCAAAATTAGCTAATTTTGACGATATTATTAGAGTCGGTGATCTAAAAATTCCGGTTAATGTTAAGGTTTTACAAAACTCTAATGACCCGGTGATGAGCATTGAACGACCTCGTAGTGAAGAAGAACTTGAAAAGCTTGAAGAAGTTCCTGAAGAA
>CAZMTM010000009.1:0-4061 GCA_964569175.1 uncultured Gammaproteobacteria bacterium
ATAAATATATCCCGATTACCAATCGGCAGATTGACTTAATGATTATGACCCATCCCGACCAGGATCATTTGAACGGTTTAGTTGAAATACTGCGGCGATGGAAGGTTAAGCAGATTATTGCTAATGGGAAAGAAGATTTTAATTTGCCATCTTTTCTTGAGTGGCAAAAAATAATTCAAGAAAAACATATTCCCCAGTTGATAATTTCTGAGCCACAAGTTATTTCTATTGGCACGATTTCGTTAAAATTTTTGTGGCCGATTCAGAATTTAATCAACGAATCAGTGGACGATGATAATTTTTATTCAATTGTTTTTAAATTAATTCATGAAGAAAACAGTTTTCTTCTGACCGGCGATGCTACTAAAGAAACAGAAGAAATATTAATTGCTAGCGGTCAAGATTTATCAGCTGATGTTTTAAAAGCCGGTCATCACGGTTCAAAATATTCTTCTACCTTAGAATTTTTAGAAAAGGTTAAGCCGATCTATGGCGTGATTTCCGCTGGAGCAGGAAACAGGTTTGGACATCCCAATCTGCGGGTAATCAGAAATTTTGAAAAAGTGGAGGCGCAAATATTAAGAACTGACCAGAACGGCGACATAATTTTTATCAGCGATGGGGATAATTTAATTTTACAGACGGAGAAAAGATAAAAAGTGATTTGTCAAATTTTAAAATTACTATATTATAAATATATAAATACGTAAATATATAAATACGTAAATATATAATATTAATTTAATAAATTATATGGAACGAACCTTGATTTTGTTAAAACCAGACGCTTTACAGCGAAACTTATTGGGTGATATTATTTCTCGTTTTGAAAAGAAGGGGCTAAAAATTGTTGGAATTAAAATGATGAAATTAACTGATGAACTTTTAGCCGAACATTATGCTCATCATCGCGATAAGCCGTTTTTTAAACCTCTGGTTAGATTTATGGAAAGTTCACCGGTTATTGCCATGGTTTTGGAAGGGGTTGAAGCAGTAGAAGCGGTGCGATTACTCTGCGGGCCAACCCTGGGGCGCAGAGCCGATGCAGGTAGTATCAGAGGCGATTTCTCTATGAGTCAACAGCATAATATCATTCATGCTTCAGATTCTAAGGAAACGGCCGAAAAAGAAATCTGGCGTTTTTTCAATCAGGATGAAATTTTTGATTATCAGAAAATGGATTTCCCGGCTGTTTATAATGAAGAAGAATTAGAAAGGTAATCAGTAATCAGAATAATCGAGAATTGGGAGTCGGACTCCTGATCTAAGATACTTTCCATGAATATTTTTGAGGCGATACTATTAGGCATAATTCAGGGGATTACTGAATGGCTGCCAATCTCTAGCTCGGGCCATCTGGTGATTTTGCAGCAGTTTCTAAACATAGAGCAGTCTTTGTTTTTTGACATCCTTTTACATTTAGCCACTTTGATTGTTATTTTAATTGTTTTCTGGTCTGATATCATTTTAATTTTAAAAGATTTAGTTAGACTAAATTTTAAATCTGAGAGTGGGAGGATCATAAAATTTATCATCGTTGGTTCTGTCCCGGCGGGTATCATTGGGTTTTTAGCCCATGATTTTTTTGTTTTTACCTTTTCCAATTTAAAAGTAGTGGCTATTGGTTTACTTTGTACTTCTTGCTTGTTGTTTCTTTCGCGCTGGACCGCCAAAGAAAGAAAAGTTAGTTTTTTATCTGCTTCATTAGTTGGTCTGGCCCAGGCCCTGGCTTTGGTCCCCGGTATTTCGCGCAGTGGAGCTACTATCTCAACTGGTTTAATTTGCGGCGTTAAAAGGAAGAAAGTTGCTAAACTTTCTTTTCTTTTAGTAATTCCAGCCATTTTGGGGGCGACTATTCTTGATTTTGATAAGGTTTCTCTGGGAGAAAATTTTATTCCTTATCTAGCCGGCATGCTGGCTGCTTTGGTGGTTGGTTATTTTTCCCTTAAGCTTCTTTTAAAAATTATTCAAAAAGGAAAATTTTATCTTTTTGCTTATTATTGCTTGATTCTGGGTTGTTTGCTTTTAGTTTTTGGTGTATAATAAAACTGAAGCTCTTTTTTAGTGGTTAAGATAATATAGTTCTGTAGTTATCCAATATTGGGGTTCCTATATTTCTCTAGCCGAGGCTCAGAGATGCGGATCTACCCAGGGTCATCCGGCTTAAATCGGATAAAAATCTCTACTAAACATCTCGAGGCAAATTTGCTTCAAAAAATGTGTTGTAAAGATTAACCCATTTATTCACAGGGACTGCAATCTTATCGCTAAGGAGAGCTTTTTTATATAGATTTATATAAACAAAAATTGCCGGCTAAGTGGCGGGCAATTTTTATTTTCTATTCAAAACTAAATTTTAGAAGTTAAATATTAAATATCGGGAGTTATTTTTAAGAGATATTTTTATTTAACTCTTCCAGTAAATTTTTAAGGTCAATATTATATTTTTGGCAAATCTGGCCAATTTTAAGCTGGCCCATTTCCATGGCGGCCAGCGGACAATGAAGGCAGGGCAGGCGGTATTTAATTAAGATTTTTTCGGCTTGAGAATATTTACAAATTTCAGCTAAAGTTGTTTCTTCAGTAATTTTCATCCAATTTATTTATTTTTGATTTGATTAAAAACTTTTAAGAAAAAATAGGCGATAACACCACCCGCTAAAGCAGTGGCCAGCTGCGGCCAGCCAAGCATCGCAGCCACTTTTGAAGCAACCTCCTTTTTTAGGAGTAAATTAATGATTATTGAACTGGTGCTGAACAAAAAGAAAAATTTTAAGACACTGGCTAAAACTACCCCCAGCCAGAAATTTTTTCTTTTTAAATAGCCAAAAACAACGATTAAAATAGTATTGCCGAGCATGATAAAAGGGATCGTCGGAGCTAAGACGGCCGGTAAAAGCCCGGCCGATAAGGCAATTAAGCTGGGAATTAAGCCGATAAAGATGGCATTTTGTATGCCGAGAAGACTGACCGCGATAAAAAGAGCGGCGTTAACAATCGGTCCGGCAATAGGTTGAAAGTGAAAAAGCGGAGCAATAGTGGCTATGGTAAGAAGGATTACAAACTCAAGCGAATCGGCGATTATTTTTTTTCTTGAAATTATTTTTTTCACTTTTTCCATAAAAGTATTATTAAATTAATTAGTGCCTGCCTCTGGGCAGTATTTTGAAGCCCTCTCTCTTACTTGGTGAATATTTAGTGTGACAGATGGAATGAGTTTTTTCTTTTTTATTGAAAAAATTTTGATAAATTTTTTTTACTATTGGATTTTCGTGAGCTAATCTCATCTTTTTTTGTTTATCAATTTGATAAAGACCTTTGGCCCTGGCTGCTCTTATTTCAGGATCAGTCGGGACTGGCTGACCGCCGCCGCCAATACAGCCGCCAAAACAGGCCATCACTTCTACATAATCATAGAGACCGGGGTTCTTTTTAAGTTTTTCCAGAATTTTTTGCGCGTTACCAATACCATTAATCATCGCTACTTTAATCGATTGATTATTAATTTTAATTTTTGCCTGGCGCATTTCTTCCATTCCCCGGATTTCTCTAAATTCTAATTTTGCTAATTTTTTGCCGGTTATTTTTTCGGCGGCTGTTCGCAGAGCTGATTCCATCACTCCGCCGGTAGCACCGTAAATAACTCCGGCACCCGAGGGGAATCCCAGAGGATTATCTAAATTTTGCCCCTTAATTTTTCTCAGGTTAATTTTGTGTTTATTCAACAAATAAGCCAGTTCACGGGTGGTCAAAACATAATCTACCGGTCGCAGTCCATTAATTTTTAGCTCATTTCTGGTAATTTCATATTTCTTAGCCACGCAGGGCATAATTGAAACAACAACAATTCTCCGCGGGTCAATATTCTCTTTTTTAGCCCAATAAGTTTTGATCAGGCCACCCAGAATTATATGAGGCGATCGAACTGTGGTTAGGTTGGATATAAATTCCGGGTGATAGAATTCAACAAATTTTACCCAGGCCGGACAGCAGGAAGTAAACATCGGTAGATTCTTTTTATTTTTATCTTTCTTATTCTTATTTAGTCTTTCTATTAATTC
>CAZMTM010000009.1:4071-10433 GCA_964569175.1 uncultured Gammaproteobacteria bacterium
TTCGTCTGCCTCTTCAATAGTCGTAAAATCGGCCCCGACACTGACGTCAAAAACCTTATCAAAACCCAATTTTTTAATCCCGGCGGCCAGCTTTTTAGTCATCGGTTTGCCGTAGGGAACCTTAAATATTTCTCCAATACTGGTTCGGATAGCCGGAGCGAATTGAGCGATGACAATTTTGTTTTTTTCTTGCAGGGGCTTTTCTATATCTTCAAATTCTCCTACTGCTTCCATGGAGCCGGCTGGACAGTGCACAATGCACTGACCACAGTAAATACAATCTTTATTTTTATCTTTAGTGGGAACTATTTGGAGTTGGTGTCCGCGTTTTTTTATTTCCAAAAAACCAATACCCTGTTTTTGGCAAACATCAACGCAGTTGCGGCAGTCAATACATTTAGAACTATCAAAGATTATTGAAGGACCGAATTGATAAACAGGGAGATTAGTTTTCCGGTCGGGGAATCTGGTAGTGTTGACTTTATATTTTCGGGCTAATCTTAAAAGTAGACAGTCAAAACCCCAGATACAATCATTACATTCTTCAAAATGCTGGGAGAATATCAATTCTAAATTAATTTTTCTGGCTTTTCTGATATTAGGCGAGTCAGTAGAAATTTCCATTCCCTCTTGTATTTTTGTAGAACAGGCGGTTTGTAACTCTTTTACGCCTTTTATAGCCACCAGACAGAGACGGCAGTTTGATTTTATATCCAAATCCGGGTGAGCGCAAAGAGCGGGAATTTTAATTCCATGTTTTTTAGCCGCCTCTAAAATAGTTTGACCCTTAAGGGCAACAATTTTTTTTTCGTTAATAGTAATTTTGATTCTATTTGCCATCTCTAATTTTATTTATATCTTGAATTTCAATATTTATTTTTAATTCTTATATATTTTATCTATCAAACCTAGAAAGGGCGTGGCAATACTTTTGCCCAGCGGACAAAAACTAGTTTTTTCTAAAACAAATAATAAATCTTTGAGTAATTTTTTATCCAACTTTTTTTCTTTAAGCAGTTCGTTTATTCGGTAAACTCCTTCACGACAGGGCACGCATTTGCCGCAATTTTCCTCTAAGAAAAACTTAGCCCATTTTTTCATTAAATGGATTGGATTGGTTTTCTGGAGACTATAGACAATAATGGCACCGGTGCCGCCTACTGGTTGATTTAATCCTTTGGCAGTTAAGATTTTACCAGTTGCGCCGCCGCCGGCCTGAACAAAAAATTTATTTTTTGGCCAGTTGTTAGTTTCTTTTAAAATTTGGGCAATAGTCCATTTTTCCGGTAGTTCATAAACACCAGGCTTTTTTATTCCTCCGCTTAAAGAATAGAAGCGAGTTTTTTGGTAATTATTTTTAGCAATTTGCGCCACATGGTAAAATGTTTCAACGTTATTAATCAGGGTAGGTTTGCCCCAGAGGCCGGCTTGTGGGGGATAAGGGGGTTTGACCCGCGGCTCCTTTCTTTTCCCTTCAATAGATTCAAGCAGAGTGGTTTCTTCGCCGCAGAGATAACCGCCGGTTTCTTTAAATAAAATAATCGGCAGTTCGCCAATTAGTTTATTTAGCTTATTTTTAAATTTTTGAAAGTAATCCTGACGAAGATAAATATAGGCCGAGCTATTATTGATGGTTTTTAGAGCAATTTCAATTCCCAGAATTACTTTTTCCGGATAATTTTCTAAAATAAAGCCGTCTTTAAAAACGTCAGGTTCTCCTTCAGAAGCATTGCAGATAATGTATTTCTTTCCGGCTCGGGCTTTTTTAACCATTTCCCATTTTAATCCGGTTGGAAAATCAGCCCCGCCTTTGCCGGTCAGACCGGCCTGTTTTAACTTTTTAATAATATTTGGCGTATTCACGTTTTTAATCTTCTCGCTATAATTTTTTAGGTTCCCTCGCCCCAGCTTCTTAAGTATAGTTTCTGTTCTTTAGTCAGTTTGTCTATTTTTATATTCATGGCTTCAAGCTGTAATTTAGCAATTTCATCATCTTTTTCTTTCGGCAGTATGTAAACTTTAGATTTTAGCCTACCTTTATTTTTAACCAAAAATTTACAAGCAAAAGACTGATTTATAAATGACATAGCCATAATAGCAGAGGGATGACCCTCACCGGCCGATAGATTAATCAGTCGGGCTTCAGCCAGCACGAATATTTTTTTTCCATTATTTAAAGTAAACTCATCCATAAATGGTCTTATTTTTTTTTGTTTTTTGGTGATTTTTTTTAGTCCCTTGACGTTAATTTCGGCGTCAAAATGTCCCGAGTTAGCTAAAATAGCCCCGTCTTTCATTAGTTTCATATGTGGGACGTTAATAACATTTTTATTTCCGGTAACCGTGACAAAAATGTCGCCAATTTTAGCCGCCTGACTAATGGGCATAACCCTAAAACCATCCATAGCTGCCTGCAGGGCAGCGAAGTAATCAACTTCGGTGACAATTACTTTGGCGTCCATTCCCTGGGCTCTTTTGGCCAGACCTTTGCCGCAGTGGCCATATCCAATCACCACAAAATTTTTCCCGGCAATTAATATATTGGTGGCTCTTATAATTCCGTCCATGGTTGATTGTCCGGTGCCTTTAATATTATCCATTAAACATTTTGTTACTGATTCATTGACTGCTACAATCGGATATTTCAGAGCCTTATCTTTTTCCATTGCTTTTAGCCTTATCACTCCGGTGGTGGTTTCTTCACAGCCGCCAATTATACCCGGGATTAAGTCAGGGTGATTTCTATGTATTTCACTGACTAGATCACAGCCGTCATCAATTGTTATTTGCGGATTAAAATCAATTACCTTGTTAAGAAATTTGTAATAGTCTTTTTTCGTTTCTCCTTTATATGCCCAGACCTTAATTCCTTCTTTGGCCAAGGCGGCGGCTATGTCATCCTGGGTACTTAGAGGATTGCAAGAACAGGCAGCCACTTTCGCCCCGCCGGCAATTAATGTTTTGAGTAAAACAGCGGTTTCTTTGGTTATATGCAGACAGGAACCAATCCTGATATTTTTTAACGGTTTTTCTTTTTTAAATCTGGCTCTAACTTTCAACAGAGCGCCCATCTGCATTTCTGCCCAGGCAATATTCTTTTTGCCCTGTTCGGCTAATTTGATGTTTTTAACTTGATAGTTTTTTCTTTTGTTCATAATTTTTAAATTTAAATCGGGGTAGTGGGAGTCGAACCCACCGTCACACCCTCCCCGAGGGCGCATGTTAACCGCTACACTATACCCCGCTAATTAGAGTATTAATTAGATTTAGAGTTTGATTTTTTTAGCGTCCTTAAACACTTGATACAAATTTTTATCCTCTTGCCAGATATCTTTTTTGTCTGTAAATTTAAATATTGACGCCTTTTGGTGGTGCCCCGAGAATGAGAACGGGATACAGCGGTTCGTGGTCCGCGACCACAGATTGCACAACGTCTAGCCATATTAATAATTAAATGATTAAATAGTAATTAGATAGTAATTAAGTAGTAATTAATAATTAAATTAGGTAAGATAGATATAAGACAGTTTAACAAGTTTTTGAATTAAAGCAAGTGTTTATGCTTTTAAGTCTTCTTTTCCAACAACCATACACTTTTTTCCTGATTGTTTTAGCCATCCTTTATACTCTCAGCGTTCATGAATATTCTCATGCTCAGATGGCTAATTTTTTGGGAGATGACACAGCCAAACATTATGGTCGTCTGACCCTAAACCCCTTGTCTCATATAGATTTTTTGGGATTTTTAATGTTGATGATTATTGGCTTTGGCTGGGGGAAACCAGTTCCTTTTAACCCCTTGAATTTAAAAAATCGGCGTTCGGGAATAGCTTTAATTGCGGCAGCTGGTCCGGCATCAAATTTGGTTAGCCTGTTTTTATTCGGGTTTATTTATAAATTTGTTTCGCCGGCTTTAGGTATGAATAATTTATTATCTTTATTCTTAATGTGGTTGATAATTTATAACGCCGTATTTCTGGTTTTTAATTTAATTCCTATCCCGCCGCTTGATGGCTCTAAGGTTTTATTCGCCGCTCTGCCGGCCCGCTTTAATGAGTTTAAAATAACTTTAATTCACCGAGGCCCCTTTATTCTAATTGCCCTTATTATTCTAAGCAACGTAATGGGTTTGCCAATTTTTACTGGATTATTCGGCGGGGTGATAAATCTGTGTCAAAAATTGTTTGGAGTTTTCCCACTGGTTTTTTAATTTTAATAACTGTTAATATTTGGCATTGACATTTTTTTAAGAAAGAGTAAAATATTTAACAATTATCAATTTTTAATTTATGCCGACAATTAGTCAATTGGTCCGTAAAGGACGAAAGAAAACAAAAAAGAAATCCAAGACCACTGCTTTGCAGAGCACTTTTAATGTCCTCAAGAGAAAAAGAAATAAAATTTCCAAGGGGCATCCATTTTTACGAGGAGTCTGTTTGAAGGTGACCACCATGACCCCGAAAAAGCCTAATTCAGCTATGCGGAAAATTGCCAGGGTTAGATTGTCAAATGGTATGGAGGTCACGGCCTATATCCCCGGGATTGGTCATAGCTTACAGGAACACTCAATAGTTTTACTCAGAGGTGGTCGGGTTAAGGATTTGCCCGGCGTTCGTTATCATGTGGTGCGCGGTGTTTATGATGCTGGCGGAGTTGAGGGAAGAACGCAGAGCCGAAGTCTTTACGGAACAAAAAAACCAAAATAAAATAGTACAATTAAATAGTAAATTAAGTAGTATAAGTAGTATAAGTAGAATTAATATAAATTATGAGAGGAAAACCAGCGCCAAAACGAAAAATTTTACCTGACCCAAAATACCACTTACCAAAGGTGGCTAAATTTATTAATTACGTCATGCAAAGGGGCAAAAAGACAATCGCCCAAAAAGTGGTTTATGATGCTTTTGAAATTATTAGTAATAAAACGCAGAAAGATCCCCTGGAGATTTTTGATAAAGCCGTTGATAATGTCTCTCCTTCAGTTGAGGTTAGGTCTCGTCGAATTGGCGGGGCCAATTATCAGATTCCCGTCCCCACCACCGAATCGCGTCGTTTTATTCTTGCTTCTCGCTGGATTATTGGAGCGGCCAAATCACGCAAAGGTAAGTCAATAGCCGAAAAATTAGCCCAGGAACTTTTAGATGCTTTTGATGACCAGGGAACAGCTATTAAAAAGAAAGAGGATACCTATCGTATGGCTGAAGCAAACAAGGCTTTTGCCCATTTTGCCCGCTTTCACTAACCTTTATTTTAAATTTTGTTTTTATGCCCCGAGAATATAGTTTAGAACAAACTCGCAACATTGGCATTATTGCTCATATTGACGCTGGTAAGACCACGGTTACTGAGCGAATTTTGTATTACACCGGGAAAAAACATAAAATTGGCGAAGTGCATGATGGCGAAGCAGAAATGGATTGGATGGCCCAAGAAAGAGAGAGGGGGGTGACAATTACATCCGCCGCCACTACTGTTTTTTGGACACCTCCTGGCCAGAAAGAAATTACCAGGATAAATATTATTGATACTCCGGGACATATTGATTTTACGGCCGAAGTCCAGCGGTCTTTAAGGGTGTTGGATGGCGGGGTAGTAGTTTTTGATGGTGTGGCCGGAGTAGAACCCCAATCAGAGACAGTCTGGCATCAGGCAGAAAAATTTAATATCCCTTTAATTGCTTTTATTAATAAAATGGACCGAATGGGAGTTGATTTTTACGCCGACCTTGCTTCAATCCACGAGCGCTTGACCTCGCATGCACATCCAATTCAGTTACCAATTGGAGCGGAAGCCAATTTTAAAGGGGTGGTTGATTTATTCGCTCGCCGGGCTAGAATTTATTTAGACGAAATGGGTAAAGAAATGAAAGATGAAGAAATCCCGGCCGAGATGAAAGATAAAGTAGAAGAATATCGCGGAAAATTAATTGAGGCAATTGTTGAACACGACGATAAATTAATGCAGCAATATTTGGAAGGAAAAGAACCAGCTGTTGATGAGCTAAAAAAAGTTCTTCGGCAGGCTGTTAGTGCTGGTAAAATAATACCAGTTCTTTGCGGTTCGGCTTTAAAAAATAAAGGCGTTCAATTATTATTAGATGCCGTTTGCGATTATTTGCCTTCACCCCTGGATGTTCCAGCCGTTGAAGGTATTGTTCCTAAGACTGAAGAAAAAGCAGTTCGCCGGGCTGATGACAACGAACCTTTTGCCGCCTTAGCTTTTAAAATTGCTACTGATCCGTACGTCGGCCGCCTTTGTTATTTTCGCATTTATTCAGGTTCTTTACCAGCTGGTTCCTATATTTTAAATGTTACTACTGGTAATAAAGAAAGGGTTGGTCGGATTGTTCAAATGCACGCTAA
>CAZMTM010000009.1:10443-11933 GCA_964569175.1 uncultured Gammaproteobacteria bacterium
TGATGAAGTTTTTGCTGGTGATATTGCCGCTATTGTTGGTATAAAAAATACCAGTACGGGTGATACACTTTGTGATCCAGACCATCCCATTATTTTAGAGTCTATTGTTTTCCCCGAGCCAGTAGTTTCAGTAGCGGTTGAGCCAAAAACCAAGACTGACCAGGAGAAGATGGGATTGGCTATCGCAAAATTAGTTGAAGAAGACCCGACTTTTAAGGTTAAGACAGATGAAGAAACAGGCCAAACAATTATTTCCGGTATGGGAGAATTCCATCTGGAGATTATTGTTGACAGATTAAAGCGTGAATTTAAAGTTGAAGCTAATATCGGCCGGCCGCAAGTGGCTTATAAAGAAACCATTACTTCAATCGTGGAAAGTGAAGGAAAATATATTCATCAATCAGGCGGTCGAGGCCAATACGGACATTGCTGGTTAAGGCTTGAGCCAATGGAGCGGAGCAAAGGATTTGAATTTACTGATGAGATTAGGGGTGCAGCTATTCCTAAAGAATATATCCCGGCTATTAAGAAAGGAGTAATTGAAGCTATGGCTAATGGAGTTCTGGCCGGCTATCCGCTGGTTGACATGAAGGTGGCTGTTTATGACGGTTCCTATCATGACGTTGATTCTTCGGAAGCTGCTTTTAAAATTGCCGCCGCTCGGTCTATTCGTGAGGGGGTTCGTCAGGCTAAACCAGTATTATTGGAGCCAATTATGAAGGTTGAGGTGGTGGTGCCGGAAAAATTCCTCGGTGAGGTGATTGGCGATCTTAATTCAAGAAGAGCCCAGATTCAAGGAACCAAAGACAGGGGTCGGGTAAAATTAATTAATACTATAGTTCCCCTGGGTGAAATGTTTGGTTATATTACAGCCCTACGTTCTCTGACTGAAGGCAGGGGCAGTTCTAATATGGAATTTTCCCATTATGCTGAAGTGCCGCGCAATATTCAAGAAGAGATTGTGGGCGGGGCAGGTGAGACAAAAGACAAAAAGTAGCTAAACAGTCTTGACAACATTAAGTAGATTTTGTTATAATAAAAGCCAACTGTTGAAAAATACCCCTTGCCAGATTGAGATTTATTGATAAGATATTTTAGGATACTTGTATAAAATAATGTTCTATAATAACTTAAGAATTTTAATTAAATTAATTAACGTTCGCGAATAAAAATCGACTTCGCGATTAAAAAATGAGGTTATAAATATGGCAGAAAAAGAGAAATTTGTCAGAGGCAAGCCGCACATTAATGTTGGAACAATTGGTCATGTTGACCACGGTAAAACTACTTTAACAGCCGCTATATTAAAATGTTTAAAAGCTAGCGGTAAAACAGCCGAGGAAAAAAGCGTTGACCAAATTGATAACGCGCCGGAAGAGAAAGAGCGAGGTATTACTATTGCTTTAGCTCATGTTGAGTATGACACGGATAAGCGTCATTATGCTCACATTGACTGTCCCGGGCATGCTGATTACATTAAGAATATGATT